>NZ_JARWKW010000012.1:0-214479 GCF_047445855.1 Rhizobium sp. BR 250 | reverse complement strand
GCGATGCAGGTGGCTGAAACATCCGGGCTCGAATCGCGAAAATCGCGGCCGATGAGAATGGGATCACCCATTTTTGCCTGACCCGATGTGAGAAGGTGCCTTGCAAATGCCGTGGCATAAATGGCGGAGGCTTGTCCCTTCAGATCGACGGAGAGGCCGCGAAGGCCACTTGTTCCGAATTTCAGGCTCATACCAAACTCCGTTTCCATAAATTCTTTTGAGGTGCAAATCGATAATGTGAATAACACAAATCCTCGAGTTGGAAAGCAAGCTGCGCACCATCACTTCACGCAACGTGCTGGCGCGGGTGGTGGACGAGTTGAAGCTCAATCCGGACCCGTGAATTCATAACGCCACCACCGCTTGCCTAGTTGAAGGCGATGTTTTCTTCCGCACCTGACGATGGCGACAACCGGGTCGGCGCGCTTCGTTCACTTGGCGACCGGGTGGCGGCTGAGCGCGACCTGCGTTCCTTCGTCGTGACGCTTTCGGTCTGGACCAATGATGCGGAAAAAATCGGCGGCAGTCTCCAAGGCCGCCATCGTCAAGGCCTTCGAGAGCGAGCTGTTCCAGACGACCTCCGACAGCAGCCAGTTGCGTCGTCGACGATCTCAAGAAGCAACTCGAGGAAATGCGCAAGAATGTGCCTGCCGCCGAAAAGCGCGCGACCGATTTCCGTCGCGAAAACGGCCTGCAGGAAAATAATGGCCAGTTCGTCAGCAATCGTGCTTCCGATGAGCTGAATACACAGGTGCTTGCGACGCAGCAGCGCCTCACTCAGGAAAGGACGCGCGTCGGCTGGCTTCCTGTGACAAGCACGGGAATGAGGCGGGAGGCTGCACCAACACGAGAAAATCGCCAAGCGAATGCCGGACTAGCCGTAGTCACTCAAGAGGAAATCGAGGCAGCGGCATTCGCCCCCTATCCGATACCAAATGCCGCTATCCCGTCAGACCCGCTCCAAGGCCACGGCGATACCCTGCCCGACGCCGATGCACATGGTGGCGAGCGCAAGCCGCTTGCCGGTCAACGAGAGTTCGAGCGCTGCCGTGCCGGCAATGCGGGCGCCGGACATGCCAAGCGGATGGCCAAGCGCGATCGCGCCGCCATTGGCATTCACCCGCGCGTCGTCATCGGCAATACCGAGCTGGCGGAGCGTCGCCAGACCCTGGCTGGCGAAGGCCTCGTTCAGCTCGATCACATCGAGCTGCTCCTGCTTCAGCCCGAGCCGGGCCAGCAGCTTCGCAGAGGCCGGGGCCGGGCCGATGCCCATGACGCGTGGCGGCACACCGGCGGCGGCGCCACCGAGGATGCGGGCGATGGGGGTGAGGCCATATTTCTTCGCCGCTTCTGCTGAAGCGATGATGAGGGCGGCCGCGCCGTCATTAACGCCCGATGCATTGCCCGCCGTCACCGTCGCGCCATCGCGCTTGTTCACCGGCTTCAGCTTCGCCAGCGCTTCGAGACTGGTCGCCCGCGGATGTTCGTCCTTGGCGACAACCAGCGGATCACCCTTGCGCTGCGGGATCGTCACCGAAACGATTTCCTTGTCGAGACGGCCATTGGCCTGCGCATCAGCCGCCTTCTGCTGACTGCGCACGGCAAAGGCGTCCTGATCCTCACGCGAGACCTGATAATCGACCGCGACATTGTCGCCCGTTTCCGGCATGGAATCGACGCCATATTGCGCCTTCATCAGCGGATTGACGAAACGCCAGCCGATGGTGGTGTCGTAAATTTCGGCATTGCGCGAAAAGGCGCTTTCCGCCTTTGGCAGAACGAAGGGCGCGCGGCTCATGCTTTCCACGCCGCCGGCGATCATCAGTTCCGCCTCGCCCGATTTGACGGCGCGCGCAGCTGCGATGACGGCATCCATGCCCGAACCGCACAGCCGGTTGATCGTCGTTCCGGTCACGGAAACCGGCAGGCCGGCAAGCAGCAGCGACATGCGCGCCACGTTGCGGTTGTCCTCGCCCGCCTGATTGGCGCAGCCGAAGATCACATCCTCGACGGCCTCCCAATCGACGGACGTATTGCGCTCCATCAGCGCCTTCAGCGGCACCGCGCCGAGATCATCGGCCCGCACGGAGGAGAGCGCGCCGCCGAAGCGGCCGATGGGCGTGCGGATATAATCGCAGATATAGGCTTCGGTCATCGGTGTTTCCTCAAAGTTCCGGTGCGACGAGATCGGTTACCGCACCATCCACATGCAGCGGCGCGCCGGTCATGGCCTGCAATTCCTCAAATGTCATTGCCGGCAGTTTTTCGCGCAGCACAAAACGGCCATCCACCACGTCGATCACAGCATGGCTGGTGTAGATGCGGGTGATGCAGCCGACGCCGGTCAGCGGGAAGGCGCATTTTTCAACCAGCTTCGGTTCGCCATTCTTGGTGACGTGTTCGGTAATGACGAAAACCTGCTTGGCGCCATGCACCAGATCCATGGCCCCGCCAACGGCCGGCACGCCCTTGGAGCCGACGCGCCAATTGGCGAGATCGCCATTCTGCGCCACCTGATAGGCCCCGAGGATCGCCACATCCAGATGCCCGCCGCGCACCATGGCGAAGCTGTCGGCATGGTGGAAGAAGGCCGCACCGGGCTTCAGCGTGACGGCCTTCTTGCCGGCATTGATGAGGTTCCAGTCCTCCTCGCCTTCCGGCGGCGCTTCACCGAAATTTAGGATACCGTTTTCGGTGTGGAAGATCGCCTGACGGCCGGGCGGCTGGTAGCGCGCCACCATTTCCGGAAATCCGATGCCGAGATTGACGTAAGCGCCGTCCTCGATGTCCTGCGCCGCGCGCCAGGCGATCTGGGCGTTGGAAAGCTTGATGTCTTCGCGGTTGTCGATGGTCTTTGTCATGCGTAGGCTACTCCCGCACGAATGAGAACTTCTTCCTGTTGCGGATCGGGGATTTCCACCACGCCGTTCACAAAAATGCCTGGCGTCACGACATGCTCCGGGTCGATCTCGCCGGCGGCGACGATCTTTGAGACCTGCGCGATGGTGGTCTTTGCGGCCATGCACATCAGCGGGTTAAAATTGCGCCCAGCCTTGTTGTAGGTGAGGTTGCCATAGGTATCGCCAAGCTCGGCCTTGACGATGGCGAAATCGGCTTTCAGCCAGCGTTCCTGAACGTAAGAGCGGCCGTCAAATTCCGCGATGACTTTGCCTTGTGCCAGTTCCGTTCCGAAGCCGGTCGGCGTGTAGAAGGCCGGAATGCCCGCACCGCCAGCGCGGATACGCTCGGCAAGCGTGCCCTGCGGCACCAGTTCCAGTTCGATCTCGCCGGCCAGATACCGATCTGTAAAAGCGCGCGGATCGGAAGAGCGTGGGAAGGAGCAGATCATCTTCCTGACCATGCCCGCGTCGATCATCGCGGCGATGCCGATGCGGCCATTGCCGGCATTGTTGTTGATGACCGTCAGGTTCTTCGGCCCCTTGTCGATCAGCGCGTGGATCAGCTCGATGGGCGCGCCGGAGCCGCCGAAACCGCCGATCATGATCGTCGCACCATCGCCGATGCCGGCAAGCGCCTCTTCCGCGCTCTTGATTGTCTTGTCCATTCTCAAAACCTCCATCCAGCCGAGCGGATGGAACCAGCAAGGCTGCGTGGCCATGAGGTAAAGCCGAAATTGCCTCGACGGCAAGGGTTTTGTGCGTTATATGATTTTTGTTCGTATATCGCACAAATGGAGCTTAGGCATGGCCGTCAGCGAAAGAGACATGATGGGCGGTCTCGCAAAGGGATTGCGGGTGATCGAGGCCTTCAGCGCCGAGCGGCCGCGATTGTCCATCTCCGATGCCGCCGAGATCACCGGGCTGGACCGCGCCACGACGCGCCGCTGTCTGCTGACCCTTTCGGAGCTCGGTTATGCCGCCTATGATGGCAAGTTCTTTACCGTCACGCCAAAAGTGCTGCGGCTCGGCACCGGCTGCCTTGCCACCATGCCGCTGCCGAAGATCGTGCAGCCTCTCATCGACCATCTCTCAGAGGAGATCGGCCAGAGCACCTCCGTTTCGATTCTGGACGAGACCGAAATCGTTTATGTCGCCCGCGCCGCCCAGCAGCGGGTCATGTCGATTGCGCTGATGCCGGGGTCACGCCTGCCCGCCTATTGCACCTCAATGGGCCGCGTCCTTCTTTCCGCGCAGCCAGCCGAGCGGCGGCGCGGCATTCTCGAAGCCTCCCGGCTGGTCGCCCGCACGGAAAAGACGATCACCGACATGGACGCCCTGCTCGCCGAAATCGAAGTGACCGCTCATCGCGGTTATGCCCTGATCGATCAGGAAGTTGAAATCGGTCTTCGCTCCATCGCCGTGCCGCTGAAAAGCGTGCGTGGCCAGACGGTCGCCGCCCTCAATGTCGGGCTCGCCGCTTCGGTCGCCTCGATGGAATATCTGGTGGAGCGATATTTGCCGGCGCTTCTTTCCGTTCAGCGGGAGCTGGCGCGTATGCTGGTCTGAGGCGGTGTCAGCCGCGCGCCGGTATCGCCCATTTTGCGCTGTTCGGCGAGACGCCAGGCGCGCGGCGTCATGCCGGTCTCCCGCCTGAAGAAGCGGTTGAAATAGGCGGGATCGGCAAAACCCAGCCCTTCCGCAATCATCTGCACGCTGGAGACTGTAAAGATCAGCTCCTGCTGGGCGATCTCGATCTGACGCTTGGCGATCAGCCTTTGCAGGCTGAGGCCGGAGACCGAACGGACGAGCCGGTTGAGATGCGTCTCGGAAAGGCCGAGCTTCCCTGCATAAAACCCGGCTTTCTGCGGCTCGCGAATATGGCGGGCAATCAGCGACAGCAACCGTTCAAAACGCTGTTCGGCAAGGCCTTCGCCGCTGGTTTCCAGAAGCGGCCGCGCCGCCCGTGACAGAAGCGAAACCACAGTGGCGAGCTGGCCTTCGATCATCGCGTCGCGACCGATCTCGCGGGCCTCATATTCCGTGGAAATCCGTTCGAAACCGCTGCGTAGGCCTTCTTTGTCAGCAAAATCCCGCAGGGGCAGAAGCACCGGCTGCTGGAAATTCCGCAGCAAAAGCGCCTGCACCGATGCCGGCAAGGCACCCGGCAGCATGGTGACGATCACCCCGCCAATATCGCGTGAGAAGCGGAAGCCATGTTCGAAACCCGGCGGCACGATGATGGCGACCGGCGGGCGGATCGGCTCGATGCGACCCTCCAGCAACGCATCGCCCTCACCGCCAAAAATGTACAAGATTTGCAGAAAGGCGGCATGACGGTGCAGGCCGATTTCAAAGCGGTGCAGACTGCTCCGCGAAAAAAGCGTCTCGCAATGGAAGCGAAAATCGGTGCCCTGCGCGGCTTCTTCGCCGTAAAGCCCTTCATTGGCAGTTACCCGCATCTCACCCCACTCCTCCGCCTGATGGTCGGATTGTGCAATTTACGGACCGGAAAGTCCATTGAGCTTGTGACCCGCCTTGGTCAATTTCTTGACCGGAGACAAGTTCGGGAGGAAACAATGCGTACACAGGTCGTCATCATCGGCTCCGGCCCATCGGGGCTTCTGCTGGGCCAGCTTCTGGCGAGAGCCGGCGTCGAGACCGTCATTCTTGACCGGGTCAGCAAGGATTATATCCTCGGCCGTGTCCGCGCCGGCGTGCTGGAAGAAGGCACCGTGCAGCTGATGGAAAAGGTCGGCGCGGATAAGCGTCTACACCGGGAAGGCCTGCCGCATGACGGGTTTTCGCTGACCTTCGATGGTCGCGACCACCGTATCAATCTCTTCGATCTGACGGGCGGCAAACGTGTGATGGTCTATGGCCAGACCGAGGTGACGCATGATCTGATGGATGCGCGCGAAGCGGCAGGCCTCGTCACCATTTACGACGCCGGAAATGTCGAGCCGCATGATTTCGATGGCGCAAGTCCCTATGTCACCTATCAGAAAGACGGCGTAAGCCACCGGATCGATTGCGATTTCATCGCCGGTTGCGATGGTTTCCACGGCATCAGCCGCAAATCCGTGCCGCAAGGCGCGATCAAGGAATTCGAGAAGGTCTACCCCTTCGGCTGGCTCGGCATTCTCGCCGATGTGCCGCCGGTCAACCACGAACTCATCTATGCCAACCATCCGCGTGGTTTTGCGCTCTGTTCCATGCGCTCGCACACGCGCAGCCGTTATTACATCCAATGTTCGCTGGATGACCGGCCGGAGGACTGGAGCGACGAGCGCTTCTGGGATGAAATCCGCCGCCGTCTGCCGGAAAATCATGCGGATGCCATGGTGACCGGCCCGTCCTTCGAAAAATCCATCGCGCCGCTCCGGTCCTTCGTCAGCGAGCCGATGCGGTTCGGACGGCTGTTTCTGGCCGGCGACGCCGCCCATATCGTACCGCCGACCGGCGCCAAGGGCCTCAACCTTGCGGCCAGCGATGTGCATTATCTGAGCGAGGCGCTGATCGAGTTTTATCGTGACAGGTCTGAAGCCGGCATCGATGCCTATTCGCAGAGGGCGCTTTCCCGCGCCTGGAAAGCGGTGCGGTTTTCCTGGTGGATGACGACGATGATGCACCGTTTTCCCGATACGGAGGATTTCGGCCAGCGTATTCAGGAGGCGGAGCTGGATTACCTCGTACAATCGCGCGCCGCTTCCACGGCGCTTGCGGAGAATTATGTGGGACTTCCTTATTAGGAGGATCGACACAAACAGCACGAGACAAGCGGCTTGTTCGTCATGCCGGATCAAGTCCGACATGACGGAGGAAAGCTTCTCAGATTTTCCCACAGCCGCCCCTCGTATCAGGAACCGGCCTCCGTCCTCCCATCCAGCAACTCGCCCGCCGCCTCGCGAATGGCCTGCATCAACAGCGACAGCGGCAGCGAGGGCTGCGTATCGGCGCGGACCGTCAGCCCCACCGGGCCGCTGGTATCACCGGTCTCGACCGGCAGGATGGCCAGAATACCATCGGCCACATCCGCCGCCACAACACCTTCCGAGATGATCCAGATCGCATCGCTGGTGCGCAGGAAGGCGCGGCCGAAGGCATCCGACACGGTTTCGATGCGGATCGGCAGAGCCGGCACGCCGTTGGCGATCAAAAACTGCTCGACGACGGGGCCGATGACGGATTGCCGTGTCGGCATCAGCACCGGATATTCATGCAGATGGTCGAACACCGAAAGGCCCGGTGACAGCAACGGGTGGCCGGCGCGCACCACGAAGCGCACCTTTTCCGAATAAAGATGCTCGAAGGAAAAACCCGCCATTTTCTGCGGCGCGGCGAGACGCCCAACGACGAGATCAAGATCGCCGACGCGCAATTGCTCCAGCAGCACGGCGTTTTCGCCTGTCACGATCTTCACCGGGCTGCCGGTCTTCTCGGCCAGAAAACCGGCCATCGCCTTCGGCATGATGCGGACCGAAACCGTGGGCAGAGCACCGACCCGCACCGGCGGCCCGGCGCGCGCCGCCTCCTGCGAGACCGAATCGACCGCCTGGCGCAACGCCGTCATCGTCGCACCGGCATGACGCAGAAACACCTCGCCATAGCGGCTGATGCGAATGCCGCGCCCTTCCCGGTCAAACAGCGAGACGCCGAGAATCTCTTCCAGCTCGCGGATCGTCTTCGTCACCGCCGGCTGGCTGACATGCAGGATTTCCGCAGCGCGAATGACGCTTTTCTGGCGCGCCACCTCCACGAAGGTTTGCAGGTGCCGGAACTTGATACGCTGATCGACCATCGCTCATATAATCCACAGGTTATGATTTTCATCGATAATGTCATTTTACTTAACCGGAACCGGCTTGCAATATCCTTCATAGGAGGAGCATGCCATGCATTTTCTGCGCTGCGGCGAGACTGTGATCCATTATCGCGTCAGGGGATTGGACGGCGGCAAACCTGTGATTGCCTTCATCAATTCGCTCGGCACCGATTTCCGAATCTGGGATGCGGTGATCGAGGCGCTCGGCGATGACTATGCCTATGTGCTGCACGACAAGCGCGGCCATGGCCTTTCCGATGTCGGGCGCGCTCCCTATTCCATCGACGATCATGCCGGTGACCTGATCGCACTTCTCGATCATCTCGGCGTCAAAAGCGCCGTCATCTGGGGCCTGTCGGTCGGCGGACTGATTGCGCAGGGGCTTTATGCCCGCCGGCCCGATCTCGTCCGCGCTTTGGTGCTCAGCAACACCGCTCACAAGATCGGCACGACTGAGATGTGGAATGCCCGTATCGACAAAATCGCCGCCGATGGCCTCGCCTCGCTGATCGACCCCGTCATGGAGCGCTGGTTCACACCCGCTTTCCGCCAGCCTGAGAATGCCGCCTATGCCGGCGCGCGCAACATGCTCTCGCAACAGCCGGAAGCCGGCTACAGCGGCACCTGCGCCGCCATCCGCGATGCGGATTATACCGAAGAGGCCGGGCGCATCGCCGTGCCGACGCTCTGTGTTGCAGGTGATCAGGACGGTTCCACCCCGCCGGAACTGGTGCAGTCGCTGGCGGGCCTCATCCCCGCGAGCCGCGTCGTCACCATTGCCGGCTGCGGCCACATCCCCTGCCTTGAACAGCCGCTCGTCTACGCACAGGCGGCCTCCATTTTTCTCAAGACCTTGCCGGAGCATTGACCGATGGCGGACCATATCGACAAAAACGAACGTTTCGAACAGGGCATGAAGACCCGCCGCTCCGTGCTGGGCGATGCCCATGTCGACCGCGCGCAGACGGTGACGACCGGTTTCGACCAGCCCTTCCAGCAGCTCATCACCGAAGCCGCCTGGGGCACCGTCTGGTCCGGAAATCACTGGACGAAGCGCGAGCGTTCGATGGTCACCATTGCCCTGCTTGCCGCGCTCGGTCAGGATGAGGAACTGGCCATGCATGTGCGCGCCACCGCCAATACCGGCGCCACCGAAGCCGACATCCGCGAGGCGCTGCTGCATGTGGCGATCTATGCCGGCGTTCCCGCCGCCAACCATGCTTTCAAAATCGCCAAGCTTGCCCTCGCCAGCATGAAGGCCGATAGTTCCCCTGATAATTCTGGCGATGGGGAGGAGACGAAATGAGCAACCAGCCGCCCGAAACCGGACCGTTCTTCGCGCGCAACCGCGATATCCATCCGCTGGCCTATGCGCCCGGCTACAAAACCTCGATCCTGCGTTCACCGCAGCGCGCGCTGATTTCGCTGGAAGGCACGAAAAGCGAGATCACCGGCCCCGTCTTCGGCCATGGCATGCTCAACCCGCTGGATAACGACCTCATCCTCAACTATGCCCGCCCCGGCGAAATGCCCGTCGGCCCGCGCATTCTGGTGCACGGCCGGGTGCTGGACGAGCGCGGCCGTGGCGTGGATGGCGCGCTGGTGGAGTTCTGGCAGGCCAATGCCGGCGGCCGTTACCGCCACAAGAAGGAAAGTTATCTCGCCGCCATCGATCCGAATTTCGGCGGCGTCGGCCGCACGATCACGGATGAGAACGGCTATTACTGGTTCAAGACCATCCAGCCGGGCGCTTACCCCTGGCCGAACGGGGTCAATGACTGGCGCCCGGCCCATATCCATTTCTCGGTCTTCGGCCACGGTTTTGCCCAACGGCTGATCACCCAGATGTATTTCGAAGGCGACCCGCTGATCTGGAAATGTCCGATCGTCAAGACCATTCCGGATGAGGATGCGATCAAGAGGCTGATCGCGCCGCTCGACATGAATGCGACGCTGCCGATGGACATGCTGGCCTATAAGTTCGATATCGTCCTGCGTGGCCGCCGCTCGACCCTTTTCGAAAACCGCATGGAGGGCAACTGACCATGGTTCAGCCGCTCAACTATTTCAAGGAAACCGCCTCGCAGACGGCAGGCCCTTATGTGCATATCGGCTGCACGCCGAATTTCGTCGGTATCGAAGGCGTGTTCGAAAAGGATCTCGGTTCCGGTGCGCTTTATAACGACAAAGCCCACGGCGAACGCATCAGCGTGCGCGGCACGGTCTATGATGGCGCCGGAATGGCGCTGAAGGACGCCCTGATCGAAATCTGGCAGGCGGATACCGACGGTTATTACAACAGCCTGAGCGAAACCCGCGGCAAGGCCGACCCGAATTTCATCGGCTGGGGCCGCTCGCCGGGTGACATGGATACCGGCGAATTCGTCTTCGAGACCATCAAGCCCGGCAAGGTGCCGTTCCGCGATGGCCGGCCGATGGCGCCGCACATCACCTTCTGGATCGTTGCCCGCGGCATCAATATCGGCCTGCAGACCCGCATGTATTTCCCGGAAGAACAGGAGGCCAATGCGGCCGACCCGGTTCTTGCCCGCATCGAGCAGAAAAGCCGCATCGCCACGCTTGTCGCCAAAAAAGAGGAAGGCAACGTCTACCGTTTCGATATCCGCCTTCAGGGTGAAGGCGAAACCGTGTTCTTCGATATCTGAGCGAGACGGAAGATGAGCCTTTCCCCCTTCGAGCATCCGTTTCTCTCAGGCCTTTTCGGCGACAGCGAGATCGTCGAGCTGTTTTCGGCAAAAGCGGATATCGACGCCATGGTCCGTTTCGAGACGGCTCTGGCGCAGGCACAGGTTGGAGCCGGCATCATTTCCGAGGACGTGGCGGAGGCGATCGTCTCGGGGCTTTCGGACTTTGCTGCCGATTTGACCGCCCTTCGCCAGGGCGTCGCGAAAGACGGCGTTGTGGTTCCCGAACTTATCCGGCAGATGCGGGCAGCCGTCGCCGGCAAGGCGGCGGAAAAAGTGCATTTCGGCGCGACCAGCCAGGATGTCATCGATACGAGCCTGATGCTGCGGCTGAAGGCTGCGACCGAAATCATCGCCGCCCGGCTCGGCCGGCTCATCGACACCCTGGGCGACCTGGCCTCCCGCGATGGCCATAACGCGCTTACCGGTTATACCCGCATGCAGGCCGCCATCGGAATAACGGTGGCCGACCGCGCGGTAAGCTGGATTGCGCCGCTCGAGCGCCACCTTCTCAGGCTCGAAACCTTCGCGCAGAACGGTTTTGCCCTGCAATTCGGCGGTGCTGCCGGCACGCTGGAAAAACTCGGTGACAATGCCGGAACCGTCCGCACCGATCTTGCCAGGCGGCTCGGCCTTGCCGACAGGCCGCAATGGCAGAGCCAGCGCGACGGCATCGTCGAGTTCGGCAATATTCTCTCACTCGTCACCGGAGCGCTCGGCAAATTCGGGCAGGATATCGCGCTGATGGCCGAGCTCGGTACGGAAATCCGCCTCTCCGGCGGCGGCAGTTCTTCCGCCATGCCGCACAAGCAGAATCCGGTCAATGCCGAAACGCTGGTGGCGCTCGCACGCTTTAATGCCGTGCAGATCTCCGCGCTGCACCAGTCGCTCGTGCATGAGCAGGAACGGTCCGGCGCGAGCTGGATGCTGGAATGGCTGTCGCTTCCGCAAATGGTGACGGCAACGGGTGCCTCGCTGCTGATCGCCGAGCGATTGGCCGAGCAGATAGACAGGCTGGGCACAGGCGAAAACTAGCCGCAAGGCCGGTCGATTTTATGTGCAGACGGGGTTTCCGGGCACTGCCGGGCGGCAGGCCGGAGACGATGTGGCGACGCGTGGAAAGCGCTTGCGATTCTTCGCATTAGCCATTGATAAAAAAGACTTTATTCAGAAATCCAGAGAATGAAAAAACAGCACAAAAGCTGCTTTTTAACCGGACATACCGCTTGACACAAAAATGAACTAACTGGTACAAACATTAAGATTAACACCATGCCGCCGACAAGGGTTTCAAGCCAGCAGCGGCAGAAACAGACAAATGGAGGGCTTTGGTACCGCGAGGTTCCAAAGCGATGCGGACAAGGCGAAACGCCTGTTCGGACCCGAACGGGTTGGGAGGAAGTATGTCTTACAGTCTCGATTTTTCGGCGGTTATAGAACGCCTGCCCGAGCTGCTTTTGGCCTGTCTTGCGACAATCGGCCTGGCGATTGCCGGCATGTCGCTCGCCACCGTCATCGGCGTTCTGGGCGTCGTTGCCCGCCGTTCGCGCTTCAAGCTGCTGCGCGGGCTCGTTATCGGCTTCGTGGAAGCCATCCGCAACACGCCGTTTCTGGTGCAGATATTCTTCATCTTCTTCGCCCTGCCGCAGATTGGCATCAAGCTCAACCCGACGGTCACCGCCATCATCGCGCTCGCCCTCAACGGCGGTGCCTATGCGATTGAAATCATTCGCGGCGGTGTCGATTCCATTCCCAAGGGCCAGGTGGAGGCGGGGCTGGCACTCGGCCTGCACCGCGCTCAGATCTTCCGCCATATCATCTTAAAGCCGGCATTGAGGGCGGTTTATCCCTCGCTCACCAGCCAGTTCATCATGCTGACGCTGACCACCTCGGTCTGCACGTCGATCGCGGCTTACGAACTGACCTCGGTGGCGCAGAAGATCGAGGCGGATACATTCCGTTCCTTCGAGGTCTATTTCTCGATCACGCTGCTTTATCTGGTCATTTCCTCGCTGATGATGGGCATTTTTGCGCTCATCTCGCGTGCGTCCTTCAGCTATCCGGTCAAGTGAGGAAAAGACAATGGCATCCATCGGTCCCAACGAACTTTTCTTCCTGATGCAAGGCCTGAAATGGACCCTTGCCCTGACCATTATCGGCTTTATCGGCGGCGGCATTTTCGGCCTTTGCGTGGCGCTTGCCCGCGTCGCGGACAGCCCGGCGATCCAGCGCGCAAGCACGGCATATATTGCCGTCTTTCAGGGCACGCCGCTCCTGATGCAGCTTTTCGTGGTTTATTACGGCGTGGCGCTTGCGGGCCTCAACGTCGATGCCTGGATTGCGGTCGCCATCGCCTTTACCCTGCATGCCAGCGCCTTCCTTGGCGAAATCTGGCGCGGCGGCATCCAGGCGGTGCCGAAGGGTCAGACGGAGGCCGCCAATGCGCTCGGCCTGCACTACATATCGCGCATGAAGGACGTGGTTCTGCCGCAGGCCTTCAAGATTTCGCTGCCGGCCACCATCGGTTTCCTCGTGCAGCTCATCAAGGGCACCTCGCTTGCGGCCATCGTCGGCTTCGTCGAGCTGTCGCGTGCCGGCCAGATCGTCTCCAACCAGACGTTCCGCCCGCTCACCGTCTTCGCCATCGTCGGCATCATCTATTTCCTGATCTGCTGGCCGCTTTCGCTATGGGGCGCCGGTGTTGAAAAGCGGCTGCAGGCCGCGTCCCGCTAATTACCAAAAATCATCTCATCAGCTTTGTAAGGAGGAGCAAAAGATGAAAACTACCAACACGAAATTCTCACGCCGTGCCCTACTCGCGCTCGCCGCGGTAACCGTCGCCCTGCCCTTCGTCGCACCGGCCGATGCTTTCGCCGGCACGGTGGAAGAAGCCAAGGCCAAGGGCAAGGTCGTCATCGGCATTCAGGGCGACAACTCGCCGTGGGGCTTCGTCAATTCCAGCGGCGTGCAGGATGGTCTCGATGCCGATATCGGCAAGGCTTTTGCCGACTATCTCGGCGTCAAGGTGGAGTTCGTTCCGCTCGCCGTGGCCAACCGCATCCCGGCGCTTCTGACCGGTAAGGTCGACGTGCTTTTCGCCACCATGGCCATGACCGCCGAACGCGCCA
Source organism: Rhizobium sp. BR 250 (assembly GCF_047445855.1). Classification (NCBI taxonomy): domain Bacteria; kingdom Pseudomonadati; phylum Pseudomonadota; class Alphaproteobacteria; order Hyphomicrobiales; family Rhizobiaceae; genus Rhizobium; species Rhizobium sp. BR 250. The sequence goes on along the minus strand of NZ_JARWKW010000012.1, from coordinate 200,924 downwards.
AGAGCATCCAATATTCCAAGCCCTACGTCGGCAACGTGTTTTCCGTCTACGGCCCGAAGGACAAGAAGATCGCCGGCTTTGACGATCTGACCAGCCTCAACGTCGGCGTGCCGAAATCAAGCGCCATGGATACGGCCATCACCGCCGGCGCGGGTTCCAAGGCCAATATTCTGCGCTTCGACGATGACGCCGCCAATATCCAGGCGCTGATTTCCGGCCAGGTCGAAGCGGTTGGCGGCAACATGTTTTATGGTGACCGGCTGAACAAGGCTGCCGAGGGCAAATACGAATCGAAGTTCGATCTGACGACGATGTATAACGGCGCCGGCACACGTCCAGGCGAAAAGGACTGGAACGAGACCATCAACACCTTCCTCGACAAGATCAAGTCCGATGGCCAGCTCGCCAAGATCTACGACAAGTGGATGAAGCGCGAAGTTCCCGCTTTCCCGGAAAGCCTGCCGGATATTCCTTTCACCGTGAAGTGAAGGATCCGACGAGACTGAAATTGGGAGGAGTGACCAATGGGAATCTTTAAGAAAAACACTGCCTGGCGCACAGCCCTCGCAGTCGGATTGGCAGCCCTGCTGCCGATCCTTTCGCCCGCAGGCGCAGAGGCCAGAACGCTGGAAGAAGCAAAATCCAGCGGCAAGATCGTGATCGGCATTCAAGGTGACAATGCGCCCTGGGGCTTCATCAATTCCAGCGGCGTCCAGGAAGGTTATGATGCCGATCTGGCGCGGAGTTTTGCGGATTATCTCGGCCTGAAAGTGGAGTTCGTGCCGCTTGCCGTCGCCAACCGCATTCCGTCGCTGCGCACCGGCAAGGTCGACGCCCTGTTCGCGTCGATGGGGATGACACCGGAACGTGCCAAGAACGTGCAATATGCACAGCCTTACGCGCATAACGTCATGTCGGTTTACGCCACCAAGGACAAGAAGATCGCCAATTTCGACGATCTGACCGGAATGACCGTTGGCGCACCAAAATCCAGCCCGATGGATACGGCCTTGACGGCTGGTGCGGGGACAAAAGCGAATATCCTTCGTTTCGATGACGACGCCGCCACCATCCAGGCGATCCTGTCGGGCCAGATCGAGGCGATCGGCGGCAACCAGTTTTATGGTGACCGCCTCGCGGCGGCCGGTGGCAAGGATTACGAGGTGAAGTTCGACCTCGTGACCCTCTACAACAGCGCCGCCACGCGCCCCGGTGAAAAGGACTGGAACGAGGCGCTCAACGCCTGGCTCGACAAGGCCAAGGCCAATGGCGACCTCGCAAAAGTCTATGCCAAATGGATGAAGCGCCCGGTTCCGGAGTTCCCGGCCTCGCTTCCGGACATCCCCTACACCGTCAACTGAAACTGCTGCCAAGCATGAAGGAAAGTTCCATGTCGCAATCCGCCGCTCAGGCTCCGCTGATCGCCCTTGAAGGGGTTGGAAAGTGGTATGGAGCCTACCATGCGCTTAAAAACGTCAACATGACGGTTCGCAAGGGCGAGAAGATCGTTCTTTGCGGCCCGTCGGGTTCGGGAAAATCCACCCTCATCCGCTGCATCAACCACCTGGAGGAAATCCAGGAGGGCAAGATCACGGTCGAGGGCACCACGCTGTCGGATTCCAGCCGCGCCATCGATGCGGTTCGCCGCGAAGTGGGCATGGTATTCCAGAGCTTCAACCTCTTCCCGCACAAGACCATCATGGAAAACTGTACCCTCGCCCCCATGCGCGTGAAAGGTCTTTCCAAGGCCGATGCGGAGGCGACGGCACGCAAATATCTGGAGCGCGTGCGCATCCTCAACCAGGCCGACAAATACCCGGCGCAGCTTTCCGGCGGCCAGCAGCAGCGTGCGGCAATCGCCCGGGCGCTGTGCATGGAACCGAAGGCGATGCTGTTCGACGAGCCGACTTCGGCGCTCGACCCGGAAATGGTGAAGGAAGTGCTCGACACCATGATTGGGCTGGCCCGCGACGGCATGACAATGATCTGTGTGACCCATGAAATGGGTTTCGCCCGGCAGGTCGCAGACCGCGTCGTCTTCATGTCGGAAGGCGAGATCATCGAAGAAGGCCCGCCGGAAGAATTCTTCCGCGACCCCAAGCACCAGCGTACGCGCACGTTCCTCGGCGAAATTCTCGCCCACCACTGAGGTTCGCGCGCTCACAGACAGGCGGGCACGTCCCGCCTCTCCCACACCGTCCGATGAGCGACACGTGATCATGACAGAAAAAACCACCTACAAGGTCGGCCTGATAGGCGCCGACATCCAGCTTTCCAAATCACCCGCGCTGCACATGCGCGAGGGCTCGGCCCATGGCCTCGACTATTCCTATGAGCTTGTGGATGTCACCGCCCGCAAACTGCCGCAGAGTGCCCTTCCCGCTCTTCTCGACGAGCTGGAGGCGCGCGGTTTTGCCGGAACGAACATCACCCATCCCTTCAAGCAGGCCGTTATTCCGCACCTGCATGAGCTCTCCGACGACGCCCGCATGCTGGGCGCGGTCAACACCGTCGTCTTCCGGGATGGCCGCCGCATCGGCCACAATACCGACTGGTACGGCTTTTACGAGAGCTTCGTACGCGGCCTGCCGGACGCAAAGCGCGACCGGGGGCTTCTGGTCGGCGCGGGTGGGGCCGGCGTTGCGGTGGCCCATGCCGCATTGAAGCTCGATATAACCCGTCTCGATATCTTCGACCGGGATTTTCCAAGAGCCGAACGTCTCGCCGACGAGCTCAATGCCCGTTTTGGTGAAAACCGCGCCTTCGCGGTCAAAGACCCGGCCGGCTCACTGCCCTTTGCCGATGGCCTCATCCATGCCACGCCGATGGGCATGCCCGCCCATCCCGGCATGCCGGTTGCGGCCGAGTTGATCGAACCAAAGCACTGGGTCGCCGATATCGTCTATATGCCGCTGGTGACCGAGCTTCTGGCAACCGCGGCCCGCAAAGGGTGCCGCACCCTGCCCGGCGGCGGCATGACCGTGTTTCAGGCTGTCGGCGCATTCCGCCTCTTCTGTGGCCGCGAACCGGATGCGAAACGCATGACGGCGCATTTTACCGAACTTTGCATGGCGGAGGGCGTGGCATGAGCCTTTTTACAATCCTGAACGGTCCGAACCTCAATTTGCTCGGCCAACGACAGCCGGAAATCTATGGTTACGAGACGCTCGCCGATGTCGAGGCCGATTGCCGTGCGATCGCCGAAACCGCCGGCCACGAGCTGTTTTTTGCCCAGAGCAACCGGGAATATGAGCTGATCGACTGGATCCACGAAGCCCGCGGCAAGTCCGCGGGCATCGTCATCAATCCGGGCGCCTTTACCCATACGTCGGTGGCGATCCTCGATGCGTTGAACGCCTTCGAGGCGCCGGTCATCGAGGTCCATATTTCCAACATCCACAAACGCGAGGTCTTCCGACACCATTCCTATGTGTCGACCCGTGCCGAAGGCGTGATTGCCGGCCTCGGCATCGAAGGTTACGGGGTGGCGTTACGCCACCTCATCAACCGTCTTTCCCGATCCGCGTAATATGTTCGGGCTTCAGCACATAGCGCAGCAACATCTCCGCCACATGCGCGGACAGCGCTTCCTGGCCGGCCTCACTGAAAAGCGTATCGCCAAAATTGAACGAAAAGGTTTCGGTGTTCGAGACGTTGTAAAAAGACAGTGCGCTGATCTGCCAATGCAGTTCAAGAGCATCCAGTCCGGGCCGGAACAGGCCGGCATCCTGCCCGCGCTTCAATATTCGACGCATGATTTCGATGGCGGGCCGGTTGACGTTGCGGATCGCTTCCGAAACCCTGATGTGCCTGCCGTGGTGAATGTTTTCCGTCATGACCATGCGGACGAAAGCGGGGTTGCGGCGATGATGCTCGAAGGTGAAGCGACAGAGCTTCTCGAGTGCGGCAACAGGCTCCAGATCATCAAGCTCAAGGTTGCCTTCACCACCGCGCACCTGCGCATAGGCCTCCTCCAGCACGCGCTTGTAGAGGCCTTCCTTGTCGCCGAAATAATAATAGATCATGCGCTTGGACGTGCGCGTGCGCGCCGCGATCTCATCGATGCGCGCGCCGGAGAGGCCGTTCTGCGAAAACTCCTCCATGGCGACGGAAAGAATGTCGCGGCGAACCCCTTCCGGATCACGCTTCGCCTGCCGGCTTTCTCGGGTTGCGTTCGAAGTCGCGCTTTTGGTCATCATCCATTCCATCGATGCGGCGGCGGCCTGCGGTCACGCCCTGCTTATTAACCAATTAGTACATAAGGCTGAAAAGGAAGGCAATATGGCGAGCTATGACACAGGAAGACACGGCATGCCAATGCGCACATCCATTGCAACCGTGTCCATCAGCGGCGAGTTCCCCGAAAAGCTGGCGGCCATCGCCAAGGCCGGCTTTTCCGGCGTGGAGATTTTCGAGAATGATTTCCTGACCTACGACGCCTCCCCGCGCGAGGTAAAGGCGCTGGCCGCCGATCATGGTCTCGATATCACCCTCTTCCAGCCGTTCCGTGATTTCGAGGGCATGCCGGAGCCGCACCGGACCCGCGCTTTTGAGCGCGCCCAGCGCAAATTCGATATCATGGGCGAACTCGGCACCGACCTGATGCTGATCTGCTCGAATGTCTCACCGGTGTCGCTCGGCGGCATCGACCGCGCGGCGACCGATTTCCACGAGCTTGGCGAACTCGCCGCAAAACACGGCGTGCGCGTCGGTTACGAGGCGCTGGCCTGGGGCCGCCATATCAGCGATCATCGCGATGCCTGGGAGGTGGTGCGTCGTGCCGATCACGCCAATGTCGGCATCATTCTCGACAGTTTCCACACGCTGTCGCGCAAGATCGATCCCAATTCGATCCGCTCAATCCCCGGCGACAAGATCTTCATCGTGCAGCTGGCCGATGCGCCACTGATCGACATGGACCTGCTCTACTGGAGCCGCCATTTCCGCAACATGCCGGGCGAAGGCGATCTGCCGGTCGTGGATTTCATGCGCGCCGTGGCCGCGACCGGCTATAGCGGCCCGCTGTCGCTGGAAATCTTCAACGACCAGTTCCGCGGCGGCTCGGCCCGGCTGCTTGCTGAAGATGGCCACCGTTCGCTCATCAACCTCATGGACCAGGTACGCCGCCTCGAACCCGATATCCACATCGACGTGCCCGCCATGCCGGAACGGGTTGAGACACAGGGCGTGGAATTTGTCGAATTCACCACGGCGCCGGAGGAAAAGGCCAATCTGGAAGCGCTGCTCGCCACGCTCGGCTTTGAAAAATCGGCGCAACATCGCAACCGCACGGTCGATCTTTATACGCAGGGCGATATCCGCATCGTCATCAATACCAGCGATGACGGCGACAGCTTTGCCGGTGCTTCCTATTCGATCCACGGCACCAATGCCTATGCCTTCGGGCTGAAGGTCGACGATGCCAAGGCGGCGCTGGCACGTGCCGAAGCCCTCGGCGCACCGACCTTCGCAGAACCGCGCAAGACGGGTGAAGTCGCCGTTCCCGCCATTCAGGGCGTGGGCAACGGCGTCATCTATTTCCTCGATGCTTCGCCGGCGCTCGCCTCCATCTGGGACAAGGAATTCGTACCGACGCAGGGGCAGAAGGCGGCAGGCGATACCGGGCTGACGCGCATCGATCATCTCGCGCAAACAACGCATTATGATGAAATGCTGACCTGGCTTCTGTTCTACACCTCGCTGTTTTCCTCCCGCCGCACGCCGATGGTGGATGTGGTCGATCCGGGCGGGCTGGTGCGCAGCCAGGCGATTGAAAGCGTGCCGGAACCGCATTTCCGCTTGACCATGAACGGTGCGGACAACCGCAAGACCTTCGCCGGCAAATTCCTGGCGGAGGGTTTCGGCACCAGCATCCAGCACATTGCCTTCGCCACCGACGATATTTTCGCCACGGCCAAGGCGATGCAGGCGCGCGGTTTCCAAGCCCTGCCGATCTCGCGCAATTATTACGACGATCTCGAAGCCCGCTTCGGGCTGGAGCCGGAATTTTCCGATGCTCTGAGGGCCGCGAGCATTCTTTATGACCGCGACGACAATGGCGAATATTTCCAGATCTACAGCCGCACCTTCGGGGAAGGTTTCTTTTTCGAGATCATCGAAAGGCGTGGTGCTTACGGCGGTTATGGCGCCATGAACGCCCCCTTCCGCATTGCCGCGCAACGGCGCCTTGCGCCGCCGGTCGGCATGCCGAAAGAATAAGTCTCGGCACCAAAATCCGATCGGGCCGCAGCCGGCAGAAATGCCGCTGCGGCCCGTTTTCGTTCAAGCCAAGGTCGTTATTTCATAGTCGCGTGGAATGGCGGAGGTCACCGTAAACCAGGTAGACGCCCGCGTCCGCTGCTGATGAAAATCAAAGGCATGACGATCGGCAAAAAGCTCCTCCACCCGCCAGATCAGCGGATCTTCGGTCTGGGACACCTCGAATGAAATGCAACCGGGTTCCGCTCTGGTCAAGCGAATGTGTTCGGGAAGATAGGTTTCCACAAGCTGGATATCCTCCACCGATGCGCAACGTAGGAAGCCGGATAATCTGACCGCGCCCGTTCTATTCGTCATGTTCGGTATCCTTGTTATTGATTATCCGCCTGTGACACGGGCAACGATACAATCGTCCTCCATTGCGACATCGCGATAAAGTTTGCCCGCTTATCCTTCCGCCGTCATCCTCGGGCTTGACCCGAGGATGACGTCGACCATATCGGAGCCATCACCTATCTTCGACACTCGCGGACCGGCAACAGTCTTCCCCGACAATAAGCCCTGAAGAAGCGTGGTGCGCGCCCCACACATTCAGGCACACCCGCGCTTAAAATCGATGCACTTGCGCATTTGTAGAGCAGTACACAAAAATTGTTCAACACTCTGGACATGATTGTTCTGTTTTGTTAGCTTTTTCCACAAAACAGGGGTGGGGGAGAATACAGTTTCATGCGCATTGTCGAATCTGCGTCCGACGCAAATTATCCGGCTGGTACCCGTGAGGTCATCAGCCGCGCTTCTGCGGCATTGCGGGCTTCGAATTGCCGGGCCCCTTCCGCCGGCACAGCGGCCTGAAACATGCAGCCCCTCGTGACATTCCCGTCCTGTCCGCATGACGCCGCCCGGCGCATGCCTGCCCGCGACCTTTTCCCCCTTTCCATTTCAGATGACTGCGCCAGAATTGCCGCGCAGGCCATGCCGGAGACGATGATATGACTGCCGCAAACTCCCTCCTGTCCGTCGAAGGCCTGAGCGTCGAGTTTGGTAACAGCCGCGTCGTGGACGATATTTCCTTCCGCGTCGAGCCTGGCCGCACCGTTGCGATCGTCGGGGAATCCGGATCGGGAAAATCGGTCACCTCGCTCTCCACCATGCGCCTTGCGGACATGATGGGCGCGACCTACCCCACCGGCAAAATCGTCTTTGAAGGCAAGGACTTGCTGAAGGCTTCGCAGAAAGAGATGCGCTCGATCCGCGGCAAGGAGATCGCCATGATCTTCCAGGAGCCTATGACCTCGCTCAACCCCGTCTTCACCATCGGCGATCAGATCTGCGAAGTGCTGATATTGCATGAGAAGCTCGGCAAGACGGCTGCCATGGCGCAAGCCCGCGAGCTTCTCGAAATGGTGCGCCTGCCCGATGCCGCCGAACTTCTCAAGCGTTATCCGCATCAGCTTTCCGGCGGCATGCGCCAGCGCGTGATGATCGCCATGGCGCTCGCCTGCCGGCCGAAGCTTCTGATCGCCGACGAGCCGACGACGGCGCTCGATGTGACCATTCAGGCGCAGATCCTCAACATCATGCGCGACCTGCAGAAGAAACTCGGCATGGGCATGGTCTTCATCACCCATGATATGGGCGTGGTGGCGGAAATGGCCGATGACGTCGTCGTCATGTGGAAGGGCAAGAAGGTTGAGGAAGGTCCGGTGAAGGATATCTTCGCCAATCCGCAGCACCCTTACACGCGTGCCCTGCTTTCCGCCGTACCGCGCCTCGGCAGCATGGAAGGTGAAGAGTTTCCGAAGCGCCTGCCGCTTACCGTGTTGCAGGATGGCCAGCCGGTGGTGATCGGTGAAGAGCGCGTGCAGGACACCGCGAAATATGACGACAAGCCGCTGCTGTCGGTGAAGGACCTGTTCGTGCGCTTCGATATCCGCAAGAACCTGTTCGGCAAGGCGACGCACCGTTGCAGCGCCGTACAGAAGGTGAGCTTCGATATTCACGCCGGCGAAACGCTGGCGCTGGTGGGCGAATCCGGGTCAGGCAAATCCACCATCGGCCGTACCATCCAGCAGTTGCAAACGGCCGTATCAGGCGAAATTGCCTTTAATGGCCGCAGCTATTCGCAGATGTCGTCGGCAGAGCGGTTCCGCATGCGTCAGGAAGTGCAATATATCTTCCAGGACCCCTTCGCCTCGCTCGATCCGCGCAAGACGGTCGGCTTTTCCATAGCCGAGCCGATCAACACCCATGGTTTGATCAATGATCAGAAGGCCGTACGCCGGCGCGTGGATGAATTGCTGGAACGCGTGGGCCTCGGCTCCGAACATGCCGCGCGTTATCCGCACGAGTTTTCCGGCGGCCAGCGCCAGCGCGTCTGCATTGCCCGCGCGCTGGCTTCCGATCCGAAGCTCATCATTGCCGATGAGGCTCTGTCGGCGCTCGATGTCTCCATTCAGGCGCAGATCATCAATCTGTTCATGGACCTGCAGGCCGAGCGCGGTCTCGCCTATCTCTTCATCAGCCATGACATGGCTGTCGTGGAAAAGATGAGCCACCGCGTCGCCGTGCTTTATCTTGGCCAGATCATGGAAATGGGCAGCCGCCGGCAGGTCTTCGAAACACCGATGCATGATTATACCCGCCGCCTGCTGTCGGCCGTGCCGGTTGCCGATCCGACCATCGAGCGCCGCATCCCCATGCTCGAGGGCGAGATTCCCAATCCCGTGCGCCGTGTCGGCGACGAGCGAGCCGTTCTCGCTCATGAGGAAATCAATCCGGGCCACTTCATCGCGAAGAGCGCCTGAATAACAACCAGAACCGCAACCATCTGAAGAGGAACAGGTAGATGACAATAATCAAGAAGGGGATGACGACAACGTTCGTCGCGCTTGCCATGGCCGCCACGGCCTTTACCGCCGCACCGGCTTTCGCCGCCGGCAAGATGACCATTTCCAGCCCGCAGGACCCCGGCAGCTGGGATCCGATCGACACGTTCCTCGTGCAGTGGGCTGCCGTCGCCACCAATATCTTCGACGGCCTGACCTATCGCGGCCCGGACCTGAAGGTTGTGCCCGGCCTTGCCGAATCCTGGGAAGAGCTCGATGAAGGCAAGCGCATCCGCTTCAAGCTGCGCCAGAACGTCAAGTTCCACAATGGCGAACCTTTCAACGCCGCCGCCGTCAAGTTCACCTTCGAGCGCCTTCTCGGCGAACAGGGTGCCAAGGGCCCGCAGCGCTCCAACTATGTTGCCATCGAAAGCGTCGATGTCATCGACGACTATACCGTCGACATGAAGCTGAAGGCACCCGATCCGGTGCTTTTGACCAAGCTTGCCGGTTACGGCGGCATGATCGTTCCGCCCAAGTACATTCAGGAAAAGGGTGAGGACAATTTCAACCTCAACCCTGTCGGCACCGGTGCGTTCAAATTCGTGTCCTACGCGCCGAAAAACAACATCAAGCTCGAAGCCAACCCGGATTACTGGGGCGGCGCGCCAAAGCTTTCCGAACTGGAATATCGCTTCATCGCCGAGCCGGCGACCGCCGTTGCCGAATTGCAGGCCGGCCGCGTCGATCTCGTCATTCCGCCCACCATCCCGATTGGTATGATCCCGGTTATCGAAGGCGATTCCAAGCTTCAGATCGTCAGCGTTCCCGGCCCGACCGTCGATGCGCTGCGTTTCAACACCCACGACGGCATTACCGCCGATCCGAAGGTGCGCAAGGCGATCATCATGGCGGTCGACCGCGGCACGATCGTCAAGTCGATCCTCGCCGGCCAGGCATCGGAGATCGCGAGCTTCCAGAGCGCGCTGTCCTTCGGTTACGATCCGGAACTGAAGCCGCTGCCTTACGATCCGGAAGGCGCGAAAAAGCTTCTCGCAGAAGCCGGCGTCAAGCCGGGTGCGGCGCTGCAGATCGATATCCGTGGCAATGACGCGACGATGAACGAAGTGGCACAGGTCATTTCCAGCTACCTCTCCATGGTCGGCATCACCGCCACCATCAAGCCCTATGAAACCAACGTGCTGCTGAACGACATCATCCCGCAGGGCAAGACCGGCGCGATGTTCCAGCAGAAATGGGGCGGCTGGACCTTCGATTACGACAACACGGCCTATTCCATGTACCACTCGGGTGAAAAGTGGAACCCCTATGACAAGGACGAGAAGCTCGACAAGCTCTTGGAATCCCAGCGTCCGCTGACCGACCGTGCCGAGCGCGAAAAGATCCTCAAGGAAATCGGCAGCTATACCGCCGAACGCGCGCTGGAAATCCCGCTTTACAACACCAATGCCATTTACGGCATCAACAAGCGGGTCAAGGGTTTTGTCGCACCGCCGGATAACCGCCTGAAGCTGACCGACGTGACCGTCGAATAGGCGGGTGATCCTCTGACACGCCGCCTTGTCCGCCTCTCGCGGGCAAGGCGGGATTTCTCTTCCCCCGTTTCCTCGCAAGGTAAAAAACGTGGCCGGTTTCCTCATCAAGCGATTGCTGCAGGCGATTTTTGTCGTCATCGCCATCACCCTTCTCGTTTCTTTCGCCATCCGCCTCACCGGCGATCCGGCCGTCACCATGTTCCAGGGCGGCGGCAGCATGACGGAAGACGATCTGGCGCGCATCCGTGCGGCGCTGGGCACCGACCGGCCGTTCTTCGTACAATATTTCAGCTTCCTGAAGGGCCTCGTGACGCTCGATTTCGGCCGCAGCTTCACCGGTAGCACGCCGGTTTCGCGACTGATTGCCGATGCCCTGCCCGCCACGCTGCTCCTGGCCTTCATCTCGATGGCGGTCTCGATCGCGCTTTCCATCCCGCTCGGCATCAAGGCCGCGACCTCGCGCGGCAAGACGGCCGATCAGGTGATCCGCATCTTCTCGCTCGTCGGTCTGTCCTTCCCGAATTTCTGGCTCGCCACCATGCTGGTGCTGTTGTTCTCCATCACGCTCGGCTGGCTGCCGCCAAGCGGCATGGGCGGTTTTGCCAGCTACGTCATGCCATCAGTGACGATGGGTGTGATCCTGACGGCAACCAATGTCCGCCTGGTGCGCACCGCCATGCTCGATACGCTGCGTTCACAATATGTCATGGTTGCGCGCGCCAAGGGCCTCAGCGAAAGCAAGGTTCTCTACAAACATGCGCTGCGCAATTGCGCCATTCCGCTCATCACCTATTTCGGCCTGCAATTTGGCGGGTTGCTCGGCGGCATCGTCGTCATCGAGCGCGTCTTCAACTGGCCGGGCCTCGGCACGCTGGCTTTCGATGCGGTCGGCGCGCGTGACTATCCCGTGCTTCAGGCCGTCATCACCGTGCTGTCGCTGATGATCGTCGGCATCAACCTTCTGGTCGATATCGCCTATGGGCTTGTCGATCCGCGCATCCGCACGGAGTAAGTGACGATGGCTGCCAAAACCTCGCGTCTCGCGCGCTTCACCAATCTGGAATTCGTCCTCGGCGCGTTTCTCACCACCGTCATCTGCCTTGCCGTCGTCTTTTCCGACGTGCTGTTTCCGGGCGGTGCGGACAAGATCGACCTGATGGCGCGCCTTGCCAAGCCCTTCGCCAATGCCGCCCATCCGCTCGGCACCGATCCGCTCGGACGTGACGTGCTCGCCCGTGTTGTCGCCGGCGGCAAGATTTCGCTGCTGGTCGGTTTCACCTCGGTCATCGGTGCGGTCATCTTCGGTGTCGCCGTCGGTCTGGTCGCCGGTTATTATCGCGGCTTCTGGGATATGCTGGTCATGCGCTTTGCCGATATCCAGCTCGCCATGCCCTTCATTCTTCTGGCCATCACCTTCATCGCCATTGTCGGCGGCAGCCTCACCAACACGATCATCCTCTTGATCGTCTCGCAATGGGTGCAATATGCCCGCCTCGTGCGCGGCTCGGTGCTGACGCTGAGAGAACGCGAATTCATCCTGTCTGCCCGCGCCATCGGTGTGAAGGACTGGCGCATCATTCTCCAGCACCTGCTGCCAAACCTCATCGGCCCCGTCATCGTGCTGATGACGCTCAATGTCGCCAACAACATCCTGCTTGAAAGCAGCCTCACCTTCCTCGGCCTCGGCGTTGATCCGACCATTCCGAGCTGGGGCGGCATGCTGGCGGATGGACGTACCTATTTGCAGACGGCATGGTGGGTCAGCGTCTTCCCGGGTCTTGCGATTCTTCTGACTGTGCTTGGCCTCAACCTTCTCGGCGACTGGCTGCGCGACAGCCTTGACCCAACAGGCAGAACCTCGAGGTAATCCAGATGAGCCAGATTTTCGACCAGACTTTCGAACGCACGCTGGATACGCTTCTCGCCAATGCCGAGCCCGGCCAGTCCTTTGAGGCATGGACCTTCGATGACGCCAAAAGCCGCCGCGAAGCCGAAGAGAGGCTAAAGAAAAAAGGCGTCAGCGCTCGCATCCGCAGCGCCTACAAGCCGCTTCTCTTCACCTTTCTGGAAGAGATCAATCTGGATGGCGTCGACACCATCGAGGTGCGTTACCCCGTGCACGCGAACGCCCCCGCCAACCGTTTCCGGCTGGAGGCCTATCCGCTGGCGGCGCTGGTGGGCGATGCGAAGATCGATTTCATCGCCCGCGAAGATGACGCCTTCCACTATGACGTTGCGCTGAGCCGCAACGGCAAGAAGGAAACCCTGAAGGTTCTCGCCCCAAACCGGGTTCATACGGATATCGTCGGCGAAACCAATGTCTCGCCAACCGGCTGGTTCCGGCCTGCCGGTAATGCTACGGGCGAGCGGCTGGAGACGGATTACGAGCAGCTTTTCGAAGCGGCGATCAATGCCGTCGTCAACCACGGCTGGGGCGATGAAGAGCCCTATTTCGAGGAACTGAACATCCGCGTCGCGCATCCGGCCGAAGATTTGCCGCTCTCCCTCGGCGATGAGGTCGTCAGCCTGCGCGAAGCCCTGCATGAGGATTTCTACTTCTCGCTCCTGGAGTTCTTCCAGAAAAAATCCGGCCGGCCGCTGGGTGACCGGGGCCTGAAGCCCGGCCAGATCGTGCCGGAAATCGTCAAAAGCGAAGGCGAAGTCTCAGTCCGCATCGAGGCACGCACGCTCACCACCGCCTTTCTCGATGGCCGCGAACAGCAGATCGATATGGCCAGCGAACCGGTTGCGGCAGGCCAGCTCGCGAAGCTGCTTGAAGAGATCGGCGGCGAGGCCTTCGATGCCCGCTCCCGTTCCGGCCGTATTCTTGCCGCCCGTTATGTCGTCGGCAGCGATGCCGCCGTGATGGTGAGCGGCGGTCAGCACCCGAACGAAACCACAGGCATCGTCGGCGCAATCCGTGCCGCCCGCAAACTCGCGCGGCGCAAGGGCGCGCATTTCACCATCTGGCCGCTGGAAAATCCTGACGGTTACGCCCTGCACCAACGCCTGCGCGTCGACAATCCGCGTCACATGCACCATGCGGCGCGTTACACCGCACTTGGCGACGATCTCGAATATCGCACGCGGGAAAATTCGGGAGTCCATCTCAACGAGAAGGAAATCCGCTTCAAGGCGCAGGAGATCAGCGGCGCGAGCCTGCATGTGAACCTGCACGGTTATCCCTCTCACGAGTGGACCCGGCCTCTATCCGGATATGTGCCGCGCAATTTCGCCATGTGGACGTTGCCGAAGGGCTTCTTCCTCATCATCCGCCACCATGCGGATTGGGAAAGCCAGGCGGAAGCCCTGCTCGACAAGGTAACCCGCCATCTCGGTGCGATTCCCGGCCTGCTCGACTACAATAACCGCCAGATCGCGCTTTATGAAATCCACGCCGGCGAAACCGGTTTCCGCATCATCAACGGCTTCCCGTGCCTGTCCTCCATCGACGACCGCCACACCGTGCCGATGACGCTGATCACCGAATATCCCGATGAAACGATCTATGGCGATGATTTCATCACCGGCCATACCGCGCAGATGGAGACGGTTCTTTCCGCCTATGAGGCCTGGCAGGAAATTCTGTCACCACAGGTCGCCTGATATCTCTGCTGGAAACGGCACTGCCGGCGCGCCCGCTTTTCCGGGCGCGCTATCATGAAAACGAAACGGCGGGAATGAAAACGGCCTAGCGGTTCCCAGACCGGTTCAGGGTCCTCCTGTATTGTTGGCCGCGCACGCGATAACAAGTCAAACCCGATCAAGCAGGAAGCGGAACGGTTTTGCATGGTGCGGGCGTGAACCACAGGAGACCCCATGCCCGCCCTGGACAAGCTCATCTGGCAGATCGAAACCGATCTGCATAAAAACCTGACATTGACAGCCCTGTCCGACCGCTGCGCGATCAGCACACATCACATGTGCCGGTTGTTTCAGCTCGCCACCGGCCTGTCGATCATGTCCTATGTTCGGGCTCGTCGACTATCCGAGGCGGCCAAAACGATGGCAAGATGCGATGGTGACATCCTCGCTGTCGCGCTTGATGCGGGATACGGGTCCCATGAGGCGTTCACGCGAGCCTTCGCGAATTATTTCAACATATTACCGAGCACTGTTCGCAAGGCCCGATCAACCTCATCCCTTGATCTCATGGAGCCATTAAAAATGAAGAAAGACATGTTCATCGAAGTCCAGCCGCCGGAAATGCGCCGGTGCGACGCCTTTATGGTGGTCGGTCTCAGCACCCCGTGTTCACTGGAAAACAACGGTGCCATTCCAGCCCTGTGGCAGAGCTTCAATATACGCGAAAGCGAGGTCGAAGAAGCGGTGGCCGGAGCTGCTTACGGCGTATGCAGCATTGCCGATGAAGCCGGCAACTGCAAATATCTCGCCGGTGTCAAAGCACTGAAGACCCGCGCAATCCTACGCGGTTTTTGTCCACAACGGCCACATCTCTGATCTTCCCAAAACGGTTTATACGATCTGGAACAAGGCGCTGGCGGATGCCGGACTGAAAACCGCCCCCTCCCCTGATTTTGAGCTGTACGACCGACGCTTCGATCCACAAACGGGGCGGGGAATCGTGGAAATCTGGATACCAGTCGCCACCTGAGGCAGGTGGTGATCAAGAGCCTGTGCCCCAACCGGATGTTGGGGCATATCTTTAATCGCAGCCAGCAAAAGACAGAGAAAGGGAAGCCTATTTCGCCGGCGTGATGGCGGGCTTCTGTTCCCGCTGCTTCTGCAACAGCTGTTTGCCCTTGCTGAGAATATGCAGGTTCGCCGCATCGAGCTTGTTATAACCCGCCTGGATAATATCGAGATCGGCAACGTGCCCGATCGCCGCGAGCTTGTACATGACGTCGCCGACGGCCACGTCGATGGTTGGCGCCGGCGCGGCCGCCGCATCCTTCACCGCAGCCTGGATGTCACCTGCCGTCCCGCCCATCGCATAATAAAGCGTGAGCGCCTTGCGCAGGAAGCCTTCACGACGCTCGATCCTGTTGTTGAGCATATTTTCCCCGACGCGATTTCGCATCAGCTCAACAGCTTTGTTCTGATATTCGCCCATCAAGACACCAAATAAAGTTCCAAAATATGCTTTGCGAGACTACGAACAATCCCCTTAGAACTGGTTAAGGCAGGGGTTCGCCTCGGCATGGGCACTATCGCGCGCCGAGTTTGCCCGAAGCTGATTTCGCGGCAGGAATTGCCAGCCCGATTTGAGAATCGCCAGAGCGACGCTTATGCTCGATCCGGCATGGGTAGAACAAAACGACGGGGTATTGATAACCGTCAGGTTATTTATTGCCGCCCTTATTTCATTTTACTTTAATGATCGCACTCACCAATCTTGCAGACTGGATCGGTGGATGGGAGCCACGGATCAATTGGGAGGAAATCATGAAATTACGGATCACCGCCGCAATCGCGGCCATCTGCTTCAGTTCCGCTGCTTATGCCGAGACGATCAAGGTCGGCGTGGTCGGTCCGTTCTCCGGCCCGTTTGCGCTGCAGGGCAAGAACTTCAAGGCCGGCATTGACGCCTGGTTCGCCCTTCACGGCAACAAGGTCGGCGATGACACGGTCGAGGTCCTTTATCGCGATGTGCCGCAGGCGGATCCTGCTCAGTCCAAGGCGCTGGCGCAGGAACTGGTGGTGAAGGAAGGCGTGCAATATCTCGCCGGCTTCTATTTCACCCCCGATGCCATGGCCGTCACGCCGCTGCTCAAGCAGGGCAATGTGCCGATGGTCATCATGAATGCCGCCACCTCGGCCATCGTGACCAAGAGCCCCTATGTGGTGCGCACCTCCTTCACCACCTGGCAGACCTCCACCCCCATCGCCAAAGTGGCCTTTGACGGCGGCGTGAAGAAGGTCATTTCGCTGGTCAGCGATTACGGCCCGGGCGTCGATGCCGAAAACGCCTTCAAGGCGGCATTCACCGCCGCCGGCGGCGAGGTGGTGGAAACCATCCGCATGCCGCTTTCCACCAACGATTTCAGCCCGATCATGCAGCGCGTGAAAGATTCCGGCGCGCAAGGCGTCTTCGCCTTCCTGCCGTCGGGCCCGACCACGCTCGGTTTCGTCAAGGCCTTCAACGATAACGGCCTGAAATCCGCAGGCGTCAAGCTCTTCGCACCTGGTGACCTCACGCAGGAATCCGACCTGCCGGCGCTGGGCGAAGCCGCACTCGGCATGCAGACGACCTTCCATTACGCCGTCTCGCATGATTCGCCTGAGAACAAGACCTTCGTGGAAGCCGCCGCCAAGGCGATCGGCAATCCCAAGGAACTGTCCTTCCCCGCAGTTGGCGCCTTTGACGGCATGTATGTCATCAGCAAGATGATCGAGGCCACCGGCGGCAAACAGGATGCGGAAAAGGCGGTGGACGCAGTGAAGGGTCTTTCCTGGACAAGCCCGCGCGGCCCTGTCAGCATCGATCCGGAAAGCCGCCACATCACGCAGAACATCTATCTGCGCGAAGTGGCCAAGGCGGATGACGGCAGCTATTACAACAAGGAAGTCCAGACCTTCGAAAAGCAGGGCGATCCGGGTCTCGCCGCCGCGAAATAACCGGCGACACCGGCCTCGCCGCCACCATAGCGGCCATTCTTGAAACGGTCGAACCGCCCCTATGGCGGTTCGGTTCCGGCCCGGACGGGCGTTGCAGCACCGGGAGGAGTTTTTTCAGCATGCAGACGGTCTTCAGCATCCTCATCGATGCGCTTGCCTATGGCATGGTCCTGTTCATCATCTCCATCGGCCTTTCGGTGACGATGGGGCTGATGCGGGTTGTCAATCTGGCGCATGGCGCCTTCGCCATGATCGGCGGATATCTCGCCTCCTACGCCGCCCATGGCCTCGGCCTCGGTTATGCGGCGGCGATCCTTGTCGCCATTGTCGGTACCATCGTCATCGCCATTCCGCTTGAGCGTTTCCTCTATCGCCGCATCTATGGCGCGCCGGAGCTGACACAGGTGCTGATGACCATCGGCATCACCTTCTGCATCATCGGCATCGCCAATTTTGTGTTCGGGCCGACACTCAAAACCATTCCCTTGCCGCAACAATTGGCCGGCCCCACCGATCTCGGCTTCCGCACCATCGCCACCCACCGCATCTTCGCCATTGCCTGCGGTCTGGCCGTGGCCGGCGCGCTGTGGTTCACCTTCGAAAAGACCGCCTTCGGCATCAAGCTGCGGGCGGCGGTCGATAATGCCGCCATGGCGGCGGCACTCGGCGTACGCACCGAGATTATCTACGCCGTCAGCTTCGCCATTGCCGTCGGCCTTGCCGCCATGGGCGGGGTCATCGGCGCGGAGCTGCTGCCGGTGGAACCCTATTATGCGCTGCGCTACATGGTCACTTTCCTCGTGGTGGTCTCGGTTGGCGGCGCGGGCTCCATTCCCGGCGCGTTGATCGCCTGCCTGCTGCTCGGCGCCATCGATACGACCGGGCGATATCTCGCCCCGGAATATGGCGAATTCTTCTTTTATCTGGCGGTCATCGTGATCATCACCTTGTTCCCGCGCGGCCTTCTCGGAAGGGCGAAATGAGATGGCGGTGCTCATGAACGACGTGACTGAAACGGCAGACACTCCGAAGACGCGCTCGCCGCTGCGCACGCTTGCGGGACCGCTCATCATCATCGCCGCCGCGATTGCCGGTTATTACCTGTTTCCGGATAATCTGGCGCTTCTGACCCGCATCATCGCCATTGCGCTCCTGGTGCTGTCGATCGATCTCGTCACCGGCTATTGCGGCGTCGCAACGCTTGGCCATGCCGCCCTCTTCGGCGCGGGCGCTTATGCGGCCGGCATCGCCGCTGCCCATTTCGAGATCACCGATCCGCTTTTGATGACCGTGATCGGCGCGGCGGCGGGCGGCGTGGCGGGGCTGCTTTCCGGCACGGTGCTGCTGCGCGCCCACGGCCTGCCGCAGCTCGTTCTCTCCATTGCCGTCATCCATTTGTTCCACGAGGCGGCCAACAAGGCATCCGGTTGGACCGGCGGCAGCGACGGGCTATCAGGCGTTTCCCCGGACGCGCTGTTCGGCACCTTTGAATTCGATCTTTTCGGCTGCACCGCCTATATCTACGGCGTCTGTTTGCTGCTCCTCGTTTTCCTCGCCCTCAAGGTGGTGGTCAATTCGCCCTTCGGCATGTTGTGCCGCGGCGTCAAGCAGGACAGCGTCCGCATTCAGGCCATGGGCGGCTCCGTCAACGGCACGATTTTGAAGATGTTCGTGATATCAGGCATCGTCGCCGGCATTGGCGGTGCGCTCAACGCCATTTCCACCCAGGTCGTCGGCCTCGACAGCCTCAGCTTCACGCTTTCGGCCGAGGGGCTGGTCATGCTGGTGCTCGGCGGCGCGGGCTCGCTTTACGGCGCGCTGATTGGCACCGTCACCTTCATGTGGTTCGAGGATGTCGTTTCCGCCGCCAATCCGTTCCACTGGCTCACCATAGTCGGCCTGCTGCTGATTGCCGTCGTGCTCTTCGCACCGCGCGGGCTTTATGGCGCGGGTGAGCAGATCATTGCGCGCATCCGTGGAGGTCGCAAATGAGTGCCATTTTCGAAGTCTCCGGCCTGCAGAAGAATTTCGGCGGCCTCGTCGTCACCAACAATGTCTCGCTGTCGCTTTCGCCGGGAGACCGCACGGTGCTGATCGGCCCGAATGGCGCCGGCAAGACGACCTTCGTCAATCTCGTCACCGGCAATATCAAACCCTCGGCAGGCACGGCGCGCATCGCCGGCGAGGACGTGACGGGTCTCAGCGCCAGCCAGCGCGTGAAGCGCGGCCTCGTGCGCTCCTTCCAGGTCACCCGGCTGTTTCAGGACATGACGCCCGAGGAACATGTCGCACTCGCCATCCTCCAGCGGGAAGGCAAGACGGGCCGGATTTTCGGCCGTTACCGCGCCATGCCCTCGGTCATGAGCGAATCCCGCGACATTCTCGGCACGCTTGGCCTTCTGCCGCTTGCAGAAACAAGGGTGCGTGAAATCGCCTATGGCCAGCAGCGGCTGATCGAAATCGCGCTTGCCATGGCGCTTCGCCCGAAAATTCTGCTTCTCGACGAACCGGCGGCCGGCGTGCCTTCCACTGAGACGGCGCGCATCGAACAGGCGCTCGACCGGCTGCCCGCCGACCTCGCGATCCTGATGATCGAGCACGACATGGATCTGGTCTTCCGTTTCGCCAGACGCGTCATCGTTCTGGCTGCCGGCGCCGTCATTTTCGACGGTTCGCCGGAAGACGTCACCAGCAATGCGGAAGTCCGCCAAGCTTATCTGGGAAGTTACGCCGATGCCCGCAGCGCCGCTTGAAATCGTCAATCTCACCGCCGGTTACGGGCCGACAAGGGTCATCGAGGGCCTGTCGCTTTCCGTGCCGTCGGGCTCGCGTTTTGCCGTGCTCGGCCGCAACGGCGTCGGCAAGACCAGCCTCTTCGCCACGCTGGCCGGCCAGACGAAACGTTTTGCCGGCGATATCCGCATCGGCGGACAGGACATCGCCGCTCTGCCGAGCGCTGCCCGTGCCAAAGCCGGCCTCGGTTACGTGCCGCAGACCCGCGATGTGTTTCCCACCCTCACAGTCGAGGAAAACCTCTTCGTCGGCCTCAAGACCCGGCCGAAATCGGCCATCGAGGAAGCCTATACGCTGTTTCCGCGCCTGAAGGAGCGCCGCCGCAATCTCGGTTCGCAACTTTCCGGCGGCGAACAGCAGATGCTCTCCACCGCCCGCACCATTCTCGGCCAGCCGCGCGTGTTGCTGCTCGACGAACCGCTCGAAGGCCTCGCCCCCGTCATCTGCGAAGAACTGATGGCCGCCTTCTCCAAACTCGCCCAATCCGGCGAAATGACGATTCTCCTCGTCGAACAGCGCATCCAGATGGCCATCGACTTCGCCGACCACGCCATCATCATGGAACGCGGCCGCATCGTCTGGGAAGGGCCGTCGAGCGAACTGGCGGAGAACCCGGATATTGTCGATACGCATCTCGGGGTTGGCGGGCTGCACTGAGTGCATCGGAGTGAAACCAGAAGGGGTTTGCCTGTCACAGGCATGAGAAAAGAGAGCGCATCGGAAAGCCTAGCCCCCAACCTCTTCCAAATCTGGAAAGGCCCCGCCTCGCCGTCGCGCCGCCTGGCGATAGGCACGCGGTGAGCTGCCCAGCATCCGCCGGAACATGGTGGTGAAGGCCGGGATGTTTTCGTAGCCGGCATCCAGCGCCACATTGGTCACCGCCTCCCCTGCGGCCAGTCGCGGCAGGGAGGCGAAGATGCAGGCCTGCTGGCGCCAGGTGACAAAACTCACCCCGAGTTCCTGACGGAAAAGCCGCGTGAAGGAGCGGCGGCTGATGCCCATGGCGGCGGCCCAGTCATCGATTTCCACCCGCGCCACAGGCTTATTCAGGAAATCGCGACATAATCCGGCAAGACGCTGATTACCGGGAAACGGCAATCCGAGCGGGCGTTCCGGCAAGCGGTTGATTTCATCCAGCAACAGTGCCCGCACCAGACCTCGCCGATGGAAGGCGACCGGCTGATGCTCTTCGCACAGCAACTCCGCAATCAGGCTGGAGGCAAGTGCGGTGATTTCCACCACTCTCGGCACCTCGGCCTGAAACAGATCGGGATGCACGTAGATCGAATGCATTTCCACCGTCGAGATGGTCTCCGATTCGTGTTCCAGCCCGGCGGGAATAATGAGCCCGTGGCCGGGCGGTATCATCCAGCGGCCATCTGCGGTGCTGACCAGAACCACACCGCGATGGGCGTACCAGATCTGCGTCCTGCGATGGCTGTGGATCGGGCCCCGGTGCCCCTTGGAGTAGGTACGGCAAAGCGCCAGCACCGGTTCGTTGGTGCCATCGATCAGGTTCAGCATATAGTCGTGGTCTTCGGCCGAGAAGGAGCCGTAGGTCAACGATTTGATTTTTGCCATTTGGCCCACTCACAAAGAAAATCGTCCAGAACACAAATGCAGGCCAGAAACAATATGAATAAAAGCGGGAAGAAAGAAAGACATGTTTCCCGCTGATCGGGCGGGAATCTCGAGAGGATTCATCATGGCCACCGTCACCAGCGCCGGCTTCAACCCGCAACGCACGGCGTTTTCAATCATCGCAGCCGCCAGCTTCTGCCACATGCTGAACGACATCATGCAATCGCTGCTGACGTCGCTTTATCCATTGCTGAAAGCCAATTACGCACTCGATTTCATGCAGATCGGCCTGCTCACCTTCGCCTTCCAGGTCACCGCATCGCTGCTGCAGCCGGTCGTCGGCATGGTGACGGACCGCTGGCCCATGCCATTCTCCCTGCCGGTTGCCATGCTGTCCACCTGCGCCGGCCTCATCACGCTCGCCTTCGCGCACAGCTTCGCCGTGCTGATCGCTGGCGCCTGCCTCATCGGCGTCGGTTCGGCGATTTTCCATCCGGAAGCCTCCCGTGTCGCCCGCTTGGCATCCGGCGGCCGCCATGGACTTGCCCAGTCCTTCTTCCAGGTGGGCGGCAATACCGGTACGGCCATCGGTCCGCTGCTCGCCGCCTTCATCGTCATCCCGCTCGGCCAGTCGAGCCTCAGCTGGTTCTCGCTGATCGCACTCCTCGGCTTCGGCGTGCTTTCCTGGGTCAGCGTCTGGTATACCCGTCACCGGCGCGCAACCGTCGGCAAGGCACCCGTCAGCCGCGCCCTGCCGCTGGCACGCGGCACGGTCATGATGACGCTTCTGGTGCTGGTGGTTCTGACTGCCACCAAGAACGCCTATCTCGCCAGCCTGTCCAGCTACTTCACCTTCTACACCATCGACAAGTTCGGCCTTGGTGTGCAGGATGCGCAGGTTCTGCTGTTCCTCTTCCTCGGCGCCTCGGCACTGGGCGTGTTCTTCGGTGGCCCGATCGGTGACCGCTTCGGCTCCCGCGTCGTCATCTGGTTCTCGATCCTCGGCGTCATTCCCTTTGCGCTGATGTTGCCCTATGCGAACCTGTTCTGGACAGCGGTTCTGGTCGTCGTCATCGGCTTCGTCTTCTCCTCCGCCTTCTCGGCCATCGTCGTGTTCGCGCAGGAGCTGGTGCCGGGACGGGTCGGCCTGATTGCCGGCATGTTCTTCGGCTTCGCCTTCGGTTTCGGCGGCATCGGGGCTGCGGTTCTGGGCGTTTATGCAGACAAGGAAGGCATCGAATTCGTCTACCGCATCTGCTCCTACATGCCGCTCCTCGGCCTGCTCACGGTGTTCCTGCCAAAACTGCCGAGCCACCGCTAAAAGCCTCGCGTTCAACGCTTTCCATCAAGGCGGTCACCTGTGA
Organism: Rhizobium sp. BR 250; assembly: GCF_047445855.1. NCBI lineage: Bacteria > Pseudomonadati > Pseudomonadota > Alphaproteobacteria > Hyphomicrobiales > Rhizobiaceae > Rhizobium > Rhizobium sp. BR 250. Next base: position 178,004 of record NZ_JARWKW010000012.1, on the reverse strand, counting down.
TATTCAGGTGACCACCTTGATCCGTTTAGCGAAGACTTAACCATGCAAATCCCGATAAAATCGATCCTCGTTTTCCACGTTGCGGCAAGGGCAGGCAGCATTTCGCGGGCGGCGGAGGAACTGAGCGTCACGCCTTCGGCCGTTTCCCAGCAGATCCAGTTGCTGGAAGGCCAGCTCGGCACGACGCTAATGGCGCGGACCGGCCGCAAGGTGACGCTGACCGAAGCGGGCGAGCGGTATTTCTCGATGATCACCGCCCAGATCGAACAGATATCCGACGCCACCGACAATATTCGTGGCTTCCGCTCGATAACCACGCTGACGGTCCGGGCAACACCCACCGTCTCCAACAAATGGCTTTTGCCGCGTCTCGGCTCCTTTCTAGAAGAACATCCGGAACTGGAAGTGCGCCTCGACGGCACCAACGAGCCCACCGATTTTTCGCAGGAGCTTGTCGATATTGAATTGCGCCATGGCGATGGCCGCTGGCCGGGCCTATTCGTGGAAGGGCTGGTGGAGGAGGAATTCCTGCCGGTCTGTTCACCGAATTATCAGGGAGCAGGAAAGTTTCTGCCGGAAGAGCTGCAGAATGAGCGGCTGATCCATTCGGTCAAGGCACAGGCGCAATGGAACCATTGGTTTCCATTGGCCGGAGTAACAGCCGAAAAGCGCTGGCGGCGTGTCCTGTTCGACCGAAGCCACATGGCAATTGACGCCGCCGTTCTCGGTATCGGCGTGGCACTGGAAAGCACCTTGATGATGGAGCGGGAGCTGCAAGACAAAATGCTGGTCCCGGCCGTGGCGGATGCGCCGCGTATAAGGCTCGTCACGCAATGGATCGTTTGCCCGCATTCCCATCTGCGGCAGAGAAAGGTCTCGCTGTTTCTGGAGTGGATGCGAAAACAACGCGACGAGTGGCAAACCCGTCGCGTTGTGTGAGGTTTCAGGCAATCCGTTTTCTCGTCAATAAAGCCCCATAAGCCTGATCGGCCCGAGCGTCAGCACCGGGAAAAGCACCAGCGCGAAGATGGCGAGCGTCAGCACCGTCATCGGCGCTAGCGAACCGCGAATAACATCCTCGATCTTCATATTCGCCACCTGTGCCGCCGCAAACAGGCAGACCCCCACCGGCGGCGTCACCAGCCCGAGCGTCAGCGTCATGACAGTCACGATCAGGAAATGGATCGGATCGATACCCAGCGCCTCAACCGGCGGCATCAGCACCGGGATGAGGATGAACATGGCCGGGATCGCTTCCATAAAGATGCCGATGATCAGCAGGAAGACGAAGATGACGAGCATGCCGGTCATGGGACCGAGGTTCATGGCCTTCAAAAGCTCGGCCACCTGTTCGGGCAGCCCATCGAAGGTGAAAACCCAGGCGGCAAGCTGCGAGGTGGCGGCGATGAACAGGATGGTGCCGGAAATGCGCGCCGTGGAAATCAGGATTTCCGGCAGTTCCCGCGCCGGCAGGGTGCGATAGACCAGCACACCCAGCACCGCCACATAGACCACCGCGATGGCTGCTGCTTCCGTCGGCGTGAACAGGCCGCTGGCGATACCGATGATCAGGATAAGCGGGGTCAGCATCGGCAGGATGGCACGCAAACCGGTGACGACGACCAGACGGAAATTAAACGGGGTCGGCGGATTGTAGCCGTAATGCACCGAATAGAAGTGGTTGAAGACCAGAAACGCGAGGGCGATGAAAAGGCCGGGCACCAGGCCTGCGATCAGCAGCGTGCCGATGGACACATTGGCGATCGAGCCGGCAATCACAATCAGAATCGACGGCGGAATGATCGAGGAGAGCGTCGAGGTGCAGAGCGTCATGCCGACGGCATAACCCTTCGGAAATCCATGGCGCTCCATCGCCTTGATCTCGATGGCCCCAACCGAGGCGATATCGGCGACGGATGAGCCGGAGACGCCGGAGAAGATCACCGAGGAGATGACGTTGACGTGGCCAAGCCCGCCGGGAAGCCAGCCGACCATGGCCTCGGCGAAATCGAAGATGCGTTCCGCCACCCGCCCCCGCTCCATGACGGTACCGACGAGGATGAAAAGCGGCACGGCGACGAGGAGGAAGGAGTTCATCGACGAGAACATTGTCTGAGACAGCAGGTCCATGGGCATGGAGGTGAAGAGCCAGAGTGTGCCGACGCTGGCGAGCGCCAGCGCAATGGCAAGCGGCACACCAAGCATGCTGAGACCGAAAAAGGCGATGAGAAGAAAGACCGACATGGATCAATGTCCTGCTGAAATGGAGATATCGGCATGGGCGATCTCGTCCGCCGGCAGGCCAAGCTCGGGAAGCGCTATGAGCTCCCGGCGGCTGCGTAGCGATTCGATGATCGCGAGCACAGCGATGATGGCGGAGACCGGCAACACGATGCCGATGGCCCACATCGGGATCGGCAGGGTGGCGGCAGCCTCGTTCATCATGATCTGCTGGCGCACCAGTGTCAGGCCCGTCCAGCCCATCATACCGAAGAAGAACACGGATGAACCGACATAGATCGGCACCGCCAGCCGCCGGAAGAAGCGGTGAAACAACACCAGAAACACTACGACACGGGCGCTTTCAACGGTGCGAAAACCGGCGGCAAGGCCGAGGAAGACCATCCAGATGAAGAGAAAGCGCGTCGCCTCCTCCGTCCAGGGAAGCGGACTGCCGACGAGGCGGCCGATGACCTGAAGAAGAACGACGATGAGAATGCCGGCACAGGCCGCCCCTGCGGCTACATCGGCGATGAGTTTGATGATGGTGCCGAGCACCGAAGGTTTCGTATCGTTCATGACAATACCCTTCCACTGCTGAAACCGGATACCCGGTAAAACGAATGCCACCCTGCCATAACCACAAGGCAACCTTGCATGACGTCGGGGAAGGCCGGATCAAAATCCGGCCCTCCATGCGCGAAAACGTCAGTTCGTCTTAAGGAAAGCCTGCGTCTTGTCGAAGAACGCCTGGTCTTTCACCAGTGCGGAGAACTTCGCCGAAAGGCCGGCCGCCACCGCCACGAAAGCCTTGCGCTCATCGTCGGTCAGCGTGTTGACCTCCATGCCGTTCTTCTTCAGCGTTTCGAGCGACTTGTCGATATCGGCAGCGTCGTTCTGGGCCTTCCAAGCTTCCGTCTCAACGGCCGCTTCCTTAAGCGCGGTCTTGAAGTTCTCGTCGAGACCTTCGAAGCGCCCCGGGTTCATGCCCAGCACCCAAGCGTCGGCAATGTGATTGCTGATCGTCAGATACTTCTGCACTTCGTAAAGCTTGGCGCTGACCGGCACGTTGACCGGGTTTTCCTGGCCATCGACGACCTTGAGCTGGAGCGCATTATAGACTTCGGCAAAGGCCATCGGCGTCGGGGCGGCCCCCATGGCGCCGAAGAATTCGACCCAGAGCGGGTTGTTCGGCACGCGCAGCTTCATGCCCTTCAAATCGGCTGGCGATTTGATCGGTGCCTTGGAATTGGTGATCTGGCGCAGCGGCCGCGACCAGAGATCGAGCCCGAGAATGCCGATCTTGCTCAGATCGGTGGAAAGCTCCTTGCCGAGATCGCTGTCGAGATAGACCCGGAGCTGGTCGATATCGCGGAACTGATAGGGAATGGCGATGGCCGTGAACTTCGGATTGAACGTCGCGTAAAGCGAGGTCGAGTTCAACAGCATGTCCAGCGAGCCACCGGCCAGCTGCTTGACGCCCGCGGAGGGATCGCCGCCGTAAAGCGTACCGTTCGGAAACACCTTGATCTTGAGCTTGCCGTCCGTCTTTTTCGAAACGATCTCGGCAAACTTGTTGGCCGCGAGAGTGATTTCGGAATTGTCCGCGTCCGGTGTCGAAAGCGTCAGCGTCTCGGCATGTGCAATCGATGCGACCAGAATGGTGGCGGCCAGAGCCAGCCCGTAAAATTTTGAAATTTTCATGTGTTCCTCCCTTTGTTGTCTCTAGATGGTTTCGAGCGTTCCTCCGAACGCATTCATGCGCTTAATTTCAAGGATCACACCGCTGTGATCAAGCTCGCCCGCGCCATGCTCGACCATGGAGCGGAACAGCCGGTCAACCTCCTCGCCGACCGGTAAACCGAGGCCAAGGCTTCTGGCGAAGGCCAGTGCCGTGGACGTATCCTTCACCTGATATTTCGCCGGCCCGCCGGGGCGAAAATCCCCCTCCACCATGCGTTTTCCGTGCTGGCGGAAAACGGTGGAATCGGCGAAGCCACCAAGCAAAGCTTGCCGCACCTGCGCCGGGTCGGCTCCCCCCGCTTCAACCAGCGTCAAAGCTTCGGCGACAGCGCAGATCGTCGAGGCGACGATCAGCTGGTTGGCGAGCTTGGCGAGAGAGCCGCAACCCACCGGACCGACATGGGTGACGCGGCCGAGGCAATTGAGGAGTGGCCGCAATGCATCCACATCCCGCTGTTCACCGCCAGCCATGATGGCGAGCGTTCCTTCGATCGCCCCTTCTTCACCGCCGGAAACCGGAGCGTCGACATAAGCGACGCCATGAGCCTTTGCCGCCTCCGCCTGTTCCCGCGCGCTATCGACGGGAATGGAACTCATCACCAGCAGGATAGCACCGGGCTTCATGGTGGAAACGACACCAGAAGCACCGAGCAGAACCTCGTCGCAGACCGGCCCGGAACTCAGCATGCAGAGCACGACATCGGCCACGGCCACGGCCTCGGCAGCCGTTACCGCCGGCTGCACGCCCTTTCCCGCCAGAATCGCAGCCTTTTCAGCGCTACGGTTCCAGGCCTTGACGGAAAAACCGGCCTCCGCCAGACGCCCCGCCATGGGGGCACCCATAATACCCGTTCCGATAACGGCGATCTGGCGAATGTCAGCCATCGTTTCCATCTTTCAGAGCCATTGCCGGTTTAAAAAGCGCACCGGCAGCTCTTCTTCGATAAGAGCGGGAAAAGCCTCGCGAAACCGGTCGAGATGCGGTGTTTTCAGGTGGTTGTCGAAAGCGTGACGACTGTCATAGACCTCATAAAACACCACGTTGTTTCCAGTTTCCGGCCGCACCACATCGAATTGTCGGCAACCCGGTTCGTCCTGCACCGAATGGGTAGCATCATCGCGCGCCGCATCTAGAAAGGCGTCCATCAATTCGGGCTTCACCCGAAATTCTGCGATCACCACGAAAGCTCCCTTCGACATCGCTTGTCCCCCGTCAATCACGCCGCAGCGTCTTTTTGCGGGCGAAAGCGGTTTTCCATATCCTGGCGCAGCTTCACCACATCGAGATCATTGACCAGCTCCACATCGTCGAAGCTGACGATCTGGTCCTTCTTGATGGCGCGCTTCAGCTTAACATTATGGGCAAGGCCGATCGGCAGCGCCTTGATGTCGAGGCTGCGAGTGGCCGGAATGGCGTTTGCCCAGACCGCGTAACCGCCCTCGCCGTCGAGCATCTCGCCCGGCGCCATGTCCTTTTTCGCCGTGGCCACGGCATCGCCGCGGAACTCCTTGGAGCAACCGGTCGCTTCGTTGCGCAGCACGGCGGAAAGTACGCTGATCGAGGTTTCCAGCCCGATGATGTGAAACGGACGCCACATGGAGGCGTACCAGCCGGAGGGATCGGTCAAGAGGCCATATTGCTTGAAGCAGGCGCGGGCATATTCGTTATGCGCCTTGAAGGTGACGAAAACGCCGTAACGGATGTTGTTGAACACCTCGCGTCCGTCTGGCTCCTGGCTCGCGGCAATATCGACCAGACCGGAGCGCGACATACGACCGCCATCGGCAGCGGGGCGGAAGACGCGGGCAAGATCGTGCAGGCCGGCTGGCGGGAAGGCCAGACCTTCATCCGGGCAATCCAGCCCCGTGCCGTTGGCGACGGCCGCCATTTCGATGGCCGCCTTGGTACCGTCGGTGAAGGAATTGTACATTTTCGGATTGAAGTCGCCCTTGGCCACTTCCTCGTCCGTCCAGCCGAAATAACCCCAGACCGTGTCCGGTGTCGAATAACGGTAACGCGGCTCGAAATTCATGCCCTTACCGGCGGAAACCACCTCGAAGCCGCTGGCGCGCGCCCAGTCGACCAATTCGCAGATCAGCGCCGGCTGGTCGCCATAGGCCATGGAATAGATCAGGCCCTTGGCCCGCGCCTTTTCGGCAAGGATCGGGCCGACCATGACGTCGGCTTCGACATTGACCATGACGACATGCTTGTTGTGATCGATAGCGCCGAGCGCGTGGCGCGCACCTGCAAGCGGATGGCCGGTCGCTTCGATCACGCATTCGATCTCGCCGCAGGCGAAAAGCTCGTTTACGTCGTCGGTCACATAGGTCTTGCCGCTCTTCAGCGCATCGGCGCAACTCGTCGCGTCATATCGCTCCTTCGGCCAGCCGACGCGCTCAAACGATTCCCTAGCTTTGCCGACATTGAGATCGGCGACGGCGACCATATGGAAACCGGCGATGCGCTGCGCCTGCGCCAGCACCATGGAGCCGAACTTACCAGCACCGATGAGACCCACCCGGACAGGTTTGCCGCCGGCTGCACGCGCTGACAGAAGAGAATAGAGATTCATGTTTTGACATCCTTCGCTGGGGAAATTGCTGGCGAGAATGTCCAGACTGCCCGGCGAAGGCCATGCGATACCCATGCTGCGAAGGTTCACCCCTCGCGGCGCTGGCCACATGACGTTTCTGCGTTCCTCCCGGATCCCGGCACTCCTTTGCGCCGGCTCTCGCGGTCGCCTCCCAAAGCAACCTTGAGACCAGAGTAGGAGCGTTCAAATATTAGTTCTATTTAGAAAAAAAGATTTTTTATTTAGTTTTTCTAACAAGCCATCAGGCCGATTTACGCAGCATCAGATCGGCGCTGAGAAGAATGCGTTCACGCATCCGCGTCGTGTCATCTGCCTCTTCGTTCAGCTTCTGCAACAGAAGCTCGATCGACAGCCTGCCGATCTCGTTATAATTCTGCGCGACGGTGGTAATCGGTGGGCAGGCGTAACGCGACAGCGGATGATCGTCATGGCCGGCAACCCGGAGGTCATAGCCAGCGCCATGGCCGACCCTGATGCCCTTCTGGAAGGCGGCGGCGATCACACCAAAGGCAATACGGTCATTGGCGCATAAAACGGTGCGCGACGGCAATAGATCCGCTTTCTCGAATAACCGACTGGCTTCGTCGAACGCAAACCGTTCGAAATCCCAACGTGCAGGTTTTGCGACATCAAGCAGCCTTGGCTCGAAGCCCAAACGCTGCATCGCCCCCACATAAGCCATACGGCGCGTCACGGAGTTGGTGTTGACCTGTGGCATATCAAAATAGCTGGGCGGCTCACCCGAGCGACAGAGATAGTCAACGATCAAGTCAACGCTCTGGCGATTGTCGGTGCCGACAAAGGCCGACCGCTCATCGAGCGGCGAATCGACATAAACGATGGGGATAGTGGCGGCGAGCTCTTGGAGCGTCGAACAGTGGGATGTGACACCAAGCGGTGCGATGATGGCCCCGGCCACATTCATTGACTTGAATGTGCGGATGGCGCGGTTTTCGATTTCCGGCTTACCGTCGGATGACAGCACAAAGGCAAGAAAACCAGCCTCGTTAGCTATCAATTCGATGCGGTTTGTCAACGCCATATAGAATGGATCGGCATAGTTGGGAATGATGATGCCGATAATATTACTGCGGCGGCGATTGAGATTGACCGCAAAAATATTCGGCCGGAATCCCGATTTCTTGAGCGCCTCCTCTATGGCATCCCGTGTTTTCTTGCGCACCGAAGCCGGGTCATTGAAGTATTTCGAGACCGTGGGGCGGGAAAGTCCGACGAATTCAGAAAACTCTTCCATCGTCCTGATAGTTTTGGCCAAGTGCTTGCCCCCATGAAGATTACATGTGGCACTTTATAACGACCAGCCTTCGATGGAAAAGCCGGTCAACCGCGGTTATCAACCGCCAAAAGATCATTCGGTCGCAGATTGTATTTTCACTGCCCACGGATTGGATGGGCGTCACGCCTCTCCGATCCTTACCCCATTGCGGTCAAAGACATGCAGCCTTTCCTGCGGGAAGCCGACCCGCAGGGACTTGCCCGGCTGCAACAATGCCCGGTCTGATGAAAACAGCTTGAAGGGCAATCCGTGCACGGTGAGATGCAGGATGACACCGAGGCCGGTCGGTTCGACGAGATCGACAGTCGCTTCCACACCGCCTTCAGCCGACGCAACGACCACATGTTCCGGGCGGATGCCGAGCGTGACCGGCTCGCCATCGGCAAGCTTCACATCGCGGCCGAGAGCAAGGCGCGTGCCGTCACCCAGCACGACGAAACTGCCGCCACTCTCCTGACCGAGCCGTCCTTCGAGAAAATTCATGCCGGGCGAACCGATGAAACCGGCGACGAAAAGATTGGCCGGGCGGTCGTAAAGATCGAGCGGCGCGCCGATCTGCTGCACATGCCCGGCATTCATGGCGACGATACGCGAGGCAAGCGTCATCGCCTCGATCTGGTCATGGGTGACGTAGACCGAGGTTGCGCCGAGATCGGCATGCATGCGCTTGATTTCGGCGCGCATCTGTTCGCGCAGCCGGGCATCGAGGTTTGAGAGCGGCTCGTCGAACAGGAAGGCCTTTGGCTGGCGCACGATGGCGCGGCCCATGGCGACACGCTGGCGCTGGCCGCCGGAGAGCGCCTTCGGGCGGCGGGCGAGATAGGGATCAAGGCCGAGTTTTGCGGAAGCACCCGAGACCGCCGCCGCAATTGTTTCTTTCGGGCTGCGGCGCAGGCGCAGGCTGTAACTCATATTGTCGGCGACGCTCATATGCGGATAAAGCGCATAGGACTGGAATACCATGGCGATATCCCGGTCTTTCGGCCTGCGATCGTTGACACGTTCGCCGTCGATGGACAGGTCGCCCGACGAGATTTCTTCCAGACCGGCGATCATGCGCAGCAGCGTCGATTTCCCGCAGCCTGAGGGGCCGACGAGGACGATGAATTCGCCATCCTCGATCTTGAGATCGACGCCGTGCAGCACGGCGAGATCGCCATAGGTCTTGCCGACATTCTTCAGCTCGATGGAAGCCATGGGATTATCCTTTCACCGCGCCGGCCGTCAGGCCCTGCACGAGATAACGTTGAATGAGCAGGAAGAAGAGGCAGGCCGGAATGAGCGCCAGAACGCCCGCCGCCATCATCTGCCCGAAATCGACGGAGAATTTGGAAACGAAGGTCAGAAGGCCAACCGGGAAAGTGGCGCTCTGGTTGCCGGAAATCAGCATCAGCGCAAACAGAAGCTCGCTCCACGCGGCGGTGAAGACGAAACCAAGCGTGGCGGCGATGCCCGGCAGCGTCAGCGGCAGGATGATCTGGCGGAAGGCCGTAAACCGGCTCGCCCCGTCGATCATCGCCGCCTCTTCCAGATCCTTCGGAATGCCATCGAAGAAGGACTGCATCAGGAAGGTGGCGAAGGGAACGTTGAAGGCGGTGTAGACGATGACGAGGCCCGTCAGGCTGTTGGTGAGGCCGAGCGGCGACAGCATCTTGAAGATCGGCGCGACCAGCATGACCAGCGGGAACATCTGGGTGATCAGCATCAGGGCGACGATCCAGTATTTGCCCTTGAAACGGAAGCGTGACAGCGCGTAACCCGAGAGCGAAGAAAGTATCGTTACGGCAATTGCCGTGGAGCCCGCGACGATGACGCTGTTCTTAAAAAACGTCGGGAAGGCACTGTTTTCTATGACGAAACGATAATGATCCCATGTCGCCCGCGACGGCCACATCCTGACACCTTCGCTATAAAGCAGATCGTTCGGCGTGACGGACACCTTGAGCAACCAGAACAGCGGGAAGAGCGCAAAGGCGATATAGGTGAGGATCGCCAGACGATGGGCAAGGGTCAAAAATATCCTTGATGTCATCGGTCAGTCCTTCTCGATCAGGCGCTGGCGCAACAGCACGATCAGCATGGAATAGGCAAGCAGCAGCACCAGAAGCACTAGCGCAATGGCCGAGGCATAACCGAAATCCAGACGCCGGAAGGCCTGGGTGAAGATGTAACTGGCGACGATCTGGGTGCGGTCGGCCGGTCCGCCATTGGTCATGACAATGATGAGATCGGCGAAATTGGCGATCCAGACAGTGCGCAGCAGAATGGTGATGGCGATGGTGGGCGCCAGAAACGGCAGCGTGATGGAGGTGAAACGCTGCAGCGGGTTTGCCCCGTCAATTTCCGCCGCCTCATAAAGATCGCGCGGGATCGCCTGAAGGGCCGCAAGCAGGGTGATGGCGAAGAAGGGAATGCCCCACCAGACATTGGCGATGATCGGCCCCCACATGGCCAGCTGCGGATCGGCGAGAATATTGTTGGGCGCGGATAAAAGCCCGAGCGAGACCATCCAGTGCGGCAGCGGCCCGATGACCGGGTTGAACAGCCACGCCCAGTTGAGACCGGCAAGGAAGGTCGGCACGGCCCATGGCAGGAATACCAGCGCCTGCGCCAGCCCCCTGCCCGCGAAGGGTTTATCGAGCAGCAGCGCCAGAATGAGGCCGAAGAAGAATTGCAGGAAAACCGAAGCGCCGGTCCACCACAACGTGTTTTTCAGCGCCCGGTAGAAGGCCGCATCCTGCGACAGAGCCTCCAGATGTTTCAGGCCAACGAAACCACCGGAGAAGGGATTGAGCAGCTGCACATCACGAAAGGCATAGGAAAGGCCAAGCACCAGCGGCACCAGCATGACGGCGACGATGAGCACCAGCACTGGAGCGCTGTAGAGCCAGGGTTCGGCCCAATCGGCGAACCGCCGCATCGCAGGCTTGCCAGCCGGTTTGCGCGCGGCCACTGGCCCGGCGCCATGGGCATAGGACATTGTATCGCTCCCTGATCGGACGACGGAACGGACGGGTTTTCCAGCCTCTCGGCTCACCGATCCGAAAAATTGCGAGGAAAAGGCCTGTCGCAGCGAAGGCCGGCAAGACCGCCGCACGGGCATTTGCGCCCGCGCAGCCGGTCAATGTCGTTACTTCGAGGCCAGGAACTTCTGCTGCGCCTTGGTCATGTAATCAGCCCATTGCTTGGCAAGGTCTTCCGGCGTGATGTCGCCGAGCAGCGCTTCCTGCGATGTCTTGATCACAAGCGAGTCCTTGAAGAAGGCGAATTCCTCAAGATAGGTCGGCATCGTCGTCGGCACGGCGTTCTTGTCAGCCAGTTCGTCGAACCAGCCCTTGAACTGCTCGCTGGCATAGAAGGGGTCCTTCTCCGCCGACTTGTGCACCGGCAGCGCGCCCGTCTTCTTGTTCCACTCGATATTGCCTTCCGGCCCTTCAAGCGTCTCGATCAGCTTCCAGGAAAGGTCCTTGTTCTCGGATTTCGACATCATCGACCAGCCGGCGAAACCGATCGTCGGGAAGGTCTTGCCGTCGGGGCCCTTCGGCATGGTCATGACGCCGAAATCTTCCGGCTTCATGCGCTGGGCAATGGCGATCAGCGCATCCGGGTCCTGATCGAGGAAGGCGCAGGTGCCGGAATAAAAGCCGGCGACAATCTCGTTGAAGCCCCAGTTGACGCTGTCTTTCGGCGCGTAACCGTTCTTGTAGAGATCGATCACATAGGTCAGGCCCTTCACCCAGCCGGGGCTGTCGAAGGTGGAGGTGCCGTCCTTGGTGAAGAACTCGTTCGAACCGGCCATGGATGCGCCGAACATGACCCAGCCATTGAGGCCGCCCGGCCCGCCGCGCAGGCAGTAACCAGATTTGCCGGGAAGGGCCGCGACCTTCTTGGAGGCATCGGCAAATTCCTCGAGGGTCTTTGGCGGCTCCTTCACGCCGGCTTCGGCCAGCAGTTTCTTGTTGTAGAACATGGCGCGCAGGTAGAAACCATAGGGCAGCATATAGGCCGTATCCTTGACATCGCGGCCGAGTTCGAGCGTGCGCTCGCTCAGGCCCGCGGTGTGCTCCCACTTGGCGAGATAAGGCTCAAGGCTTTCGAGCATGCCGTTATTGGCATAGAGCGACAGCCAGGTGTCGGGCATTTCCATCACGTCAGGCACATCGCCGGCCGAGACCATGGTGGCGAATTTCTGGAAGGCCTCGCTCCACGGCAGGGAGATGATCTCCACCTTGGTACCGGGATTGGCCGCCTCGAATTTCGAGACGATACCCTTCAGCGTCTCGGTGCGCTCCGGGCTGGTGATGACCTCGACCAGTTTCAAGGTCGTGTCCGCCAGCGCCGTTCCGGTCATCAGGGCGGTGAAGATTGCTGCTGTTACCAGTTTTTTCATGTCGTTCTCCCCTTTTTGTGGTCAGTTTAAAAACACGTCAGGCGGCGGTGGCTGCCTTTATCGCGGGTTCGAGATCGTTCCAGAGCGCTTCCGTGCCCTCCAGCCCGACATGCAGGCGCACCGAACGCGCGCTGATGCCGAAGGTGTGGGCGGAGTTTGGCTGCGCCTTCTGTTCGAGCACCACTTCACCGGGAACGATCAGGCTTTCATGCCCGCCCCAGGAAACACCCAGTTTGAAAAGCTTGAGGCGGTCGGCAAAAGCGCGCACGTCCACCCCTTCCTTGAAGATGAAGGAAAACAGGCCGGAGGTGCCGTTGAGGCCCGGCGGCAGGCGGTTCGCCAGCCCCGGATGGCAGACCGTTTCCACCACATCCAGCGCATGAAGACGGGTTGCGATATCCAGCGCCGAGGCCTGATGCGCCCTCATGCGCAGCGGCAGGGTGCGAAGCCCGCGGATAAGCAGCCAGGCATCGAAGGGCGACATCTTGCCACCGAGATAGGGATAAGTTTCCGCCCGGATACGGTCGATCATCGCCTTGGAACCGGCCACCACGCCGGAGACCACGTCGCTATGGCCGCCCAGATATTTCGAGGCGGAATGCAGAACGAGATCGACGCCGAGCGAAATCGGCTGCTGGAAGACCGGGCTCGCCCAGGAATTGTCAATGACGGTGACGGCACCGTGCCGTTTGCCGATGGCGGCCAGCGCGCCGACATCATGGGCTTCCATCACCCAGCTTGTCGGGCTTTCCATGTAGAAGAGCTTCGCGCCCGGCATCGCCTTTTCAACCGCCGCCTCGTCGCGGCCGTCGACATAGATAACCTCGATATTCATGCGTTGCATAAAGGTGCCGAACAGGCGGAACGCATCGGGATAGACGTGGCGCACCGCGACGATCCGATCACCCGGCGAGACGAAGGAAAGCACGGTGGATGAGATGGCCGACATGCCGCTTGCAAAACCCAGCGCATCTTCCGCACCTTCGAGCTTGGCCAGCATTTCTTCAAACAGTCGAACAGTGGGGTTCAGCCCGCGCGTATAGACCGGTCGCACCTTCTCGCCCCGATAGGTGGAGACCATTTCATCATAGCTGGAAAAGGTGAAAAGCGAGGTCTGCACGATGGGGGGCACCACGGCCTCGAAGGCGTGAGCTTCGTCATGGGCGACGATCAGGGAGGCGGGATCGAAGAGATCGTTGCCATGGTTCATTTCGACATGTCCTTGATATCTTCCTCGACGACGGCGAGGATTTTCAGTGTTTCTTCCCGCGCCGTCTCCGCATCACCGGCGGCGATCGCGTTGAACAGGGTGCGGTGAAAGGGAAAGGAGCGACTTGCGAAATCCGGCCGGTCGAAGGGCTTCAGCCAGAAACGTTCGAAACCTTCGCGCATCTGCTCCAGCAGCTGCTTGAACAGCGAATTATGCGTGGCGTCATAAATCGAAAGATGGAAGGCAAGGTCGGCCTTGCCGGAGGTGCCTTCGGCCAGATGCACGCGTTCCATCTCATCGAGCCGCGCTTCCATGGTGGCGATATCCTCCGCCGTGCGGCGGCGGGCGGCGGCCATGGAAGCTTCCACCTCGATGCCGCGCCGCACTTCCAGCGTCATCAGCAACGCGTCACGCAGGCTTTCGGCATCGATGGAAATAGGCATATGCACGGTGGCGGCGGAAATCGGCTTCAGCAGATAATTGCCGCTGCCCTTGCGGCTGTCGATGACGCCGAGTGCCTGAAACTTGCGGATGACTTCGCGAATGGTTGACCGGCCTACAGCCAGCGCCGCCATCAGTTCGCGCTCCGCCGGCAACCGGTCTCCCGCCTTCAGTCCGGCCCGCTCGACATAATCGGACAATGCGGCCTCGACCTGGCGCACACGGTCGCTCGGCGGAATGGGCTGCATGAGTTCGCGGTTGGGTCTGTCCAAGACGCATCCCCTAAATTGGTCTGACATCTTACCATTTCAAACGGCAAATCGATTGTCAACCGTCAACGAAGGGGTGACGCGCCACGCTCCAGGCGCGGGGTCCGAAACGACCTCCAAACCCCTGAAACAATTCAGGCAACCCCGTGCGTGGTCATGTGGGTTCACGGTCCGGCAAAAGTACCGGCGCAATCGCTCGATACGGAAAAGGTCGAGACTGGGGACGGCTGAAATGAATAATTTTAGGCGTGAATGACGGTGACTGGCGACCGGCGGTTAAGTCGCCGCCCTACGGGCGACATCACGCGCCAATGCATCGGCACGTTCATTGCCGGCTGTGCCGGAATGCCCTTTGCACCATTCCACGACCACATGGGGATGCCGCTCGAGCAGCTTGTCGAGCTGCTGCCAGATTTCCCTGTCGGGGATCGGTCTTCGGCGGGCGCGCTGGTTGGGCGTGATCCGCTTCCAGCCGTTGTTGCGCCAGATCGCCCTATAACGGCAGCAGCCCTCAATCACATGAACTGCATCCGTCCAGAGCGTGACTGCGCGCGTTGGCGCCTCGGCGGCGATCCAGGACATTGCGTTCAGGACGGCGAGCACCTCGAAACTATTGTTTGATGTGCCAACCGTCTTGCCCGAGGCGGAATGGACTTGGTGGCCTGCCTCATGAACAACGAACGCCCATCCTCCAGATCGGGAGGCATCGTCGAAGGAGCCGTCGGTGAAGATGTGAAGCGCATCGGACATGAGAGGGTGTGTAGCACCGAAATGGAAGCCACTAAAGGAACAGCCATTGCAAAGGGATTCTTGCGTTCCGATGCCGCCTCGCGTTCCTCGGCAAGCGGCAGGGGTGCCACCACGAAAGCAGAGAGGGCAGCGCAAGCCACCCTCTCCCAACTCATGCGAAACTGCCCGTTTTACTGGCCGAGAACGGCAGCCGTAATCGTCTGCATGTTGTGGTTGACCATGTCGATATAGGTCGCAGCCGGGCCGTCGGCTGTCGAAAGCGCGTCGGAATAAAGCGTGCCGCCAACCTTCAGGCCGGTTTCGCTGGCGATCTGGTCGATCAGCCGCTTGTCGGTGATGTTTTCGACGAAGATGGCCGAGGCCTTGTCGTGCTTCACCTGATCCACCAGCTTGGCGACATCGGCGGCCGAGGCTTCGGATTCCGTCGATACGCCCTCCGGCGCGAGGAAGTTCAGGCCATAGGCATGCTCGAAATAACCGAAGGCATCGTGCGAAGTAATGATGACGCGCTTTTCCGGCGGGATCGCGGCAATCTCGGTCTTCACCTTTTCGTTCAGAGCGGCAAGCTTGGCGATATAGGCATCCGAATTGGCGGTGTAGGTGGCGCAACCGGCCTTGTCGACCTCGCAAAAGGCGCCGGCAATATTCTTGACGTAGATTTCGGCGTTCTTGATCGACTGCCAGGCATGCGGGTCGAACTCACCGTGATGGTGATGCCCCTCATGGCCGTGATCGTGGTCATGGGCCTCGGCCGTCTCGTGTTTGTGGCCGGCTTCCTCCGCCTTGTGGTCGTGACCTTCCTCTTCCTCGGCTTCCGGATGGGCGTGACCTGCCGGCTCGTCGGAAAGCCTGAGCGGCTCCACACCCTTGGTCAGTTCCACCACCGGCGCCTTGGTGCCGCTGGTGTCGATCAGACGCTTCAGGAAGCCTTCGAATTCCAGGCCATTGACCAGCACCACATCCGCCTTGCTGACGGCGACGGCATCGGCCGGGCGCGGCTCATAGACATGGGCGTCGCCATCCGGCCCCACCAGCGTGGTGATATCGACCCGGTCACCACCGACATTTTTGGCGAAATCGGCGATGATCGAGAAGCTGGCTACCACCTTGAGTTCGGCGGCGGACGCCTGCGCCATCAGGACCGGAGAGAGGGAAAGAAGGCTGACGCCGGTGGCTAGGCGGAGGGTTTTGAACATGAAGGTTCTCCTTTTTCGAACGCTGTTTTCAGGCCGTTCTGTGACGACCGGAACCGAGAAGATCACGCAGCACGCCGCGCGTGCCGACGAGGATGGAAAGCGCATAGATGACGCCTGCGGACAGGATGATCGCCGGGCCTGATGGCAGCGACGCGTGATAGGACAAGAGCAGACCGGCAAAGCAGGAAACCATGCCGATGCCGATGGAGATGAAGCACATGGGCGCCACGCGGTTGGACCAGAAACGGCTGGCAGCGGCGGGCAACATCATCAGCCCGACGGAAAGCAGCGTTCCGAGCGCCTGAAAACCGCCGACCAGATTGAGCACGACGATGGCAAGGAAGAGGAAATGCACCGGGCTGCCCCAGGTGCTGACCGAGCGCAGAAACAGGGGATCGAGGCATTCCGCCAGCAGCGCCCGCCAGAAGGTGATCATTACCACAAGCGTCACGATGCAGATGCCGCCGATCAGGCCGAGCGCCTCATTGTTCAACGCCAGCACCGTGCCGAACAGCACATGCATCAGATCGACGCTGGAGCCGCGCCACGAGACGAGCAGCACGCCGAGCGCCAGTGAAATCAGATAAAGGGCGGCAAGTGAGGCGTCTTCCTTCTGGATGGTGAAGCGCGACACGGCACCCGCCCCGAGCGCGACCAGAAGGCCGACGGCCAGCCCGCCGATGGTCATGGGCAGGATTTCCAGCCCATAGAATAGAAACCCGACCGCCGCTCCCGGCAAAATGGCATGAGCCATGGCGTCACCCGTCAGGCTCATGCGGCGCAACATCAGAAACACGCCGACCGGACCGCAGCTGATGGCAAGGATCAGCGCACCGGCAAGCGCCCGCTGCATGAAGACATACTGGACGAAGGGTTGGATGAAGATATCAGCCATGGGCATTCGAATTCGCGTGGGAGTGGTCATGGGCATGGGAATGGGAATGGGCGGTGGCCGCCTGCGGACTTGCCCCGACGGTTTGCGGTGAAGGCGCTTCGGCCGGTTCGCACCAGGGCGCATTTTCCTCCCACGCCTCGTGAAAATGCCGCGCCTGGCGAATGTTTTCCGCCTTCAGGACATCGGCCGTAGGACCCAGCCCGACAAGCTTTCGGGCAAGGAACAGGGTCTCCGGAAAATGCTGCCGCACGAGCTGGAAGTCATGAAGGACGGCGAGAACCGTACGTCCCTCCGCCACCCATGATTTGATCAGGGCCATAAGGTCGGCAACGGTTCGTTCGTCGACGGCGTTGAAAGGTTCGTCGAGCAGGATCAGCTGCGCATCCTGCAACATGGCGCGGGCAAACAGGGCGCGCTGCATCTGGCCGCCGGAGAGCGAGTCGATATTGCGCCTTTCAAAACCGGAAAGCCCGACCGCCTCCATCACGCGGCCCATCGCCGCCCGGTCTGCGGGACGGTGGCGGCCGAGCAGGCCGCGTTTCGGCCAGAGACCGAGCGCCACCAGATCCCGCACCTGCGCCGGAAAGGAGCGGTCGAGTTCCGATTGTTGAGGCAGATAAGCGACGGACAGACCGGGGCTGACCCGGCATTCGCCGTCGAGCGGCTTCAAAATGCCGGCAATGCCCTTCATCAGCGTCGATTTTCCCGAGCCATTGGCGCCGACGACCGCCGTGAGCGAGCCGCGCGCGACATCGCCATTGAGATGATGCACCGCCGCGCGGCCGGCATATCCAAGCGTGAGATTTCTGAAGATAAGGCACGGATCGTCCATCGATCCCTCCGGGCAGGTGTCATTCGATGGCCCTTGATATGTAATGTTATTACATTCGTCAAACGAATATGTAATGAAATAACATTAATCATTGGAAATGATCGGACTCGCCGCATGCGAGCCGTCACACCTGCCCTCGTCCAGAGAAGAGTTTTTGCCGTCGCCAGTTGACACGATGTGGCTATGTAATGTTATTACGTTACAAACGAAGCACGATGCAGCATCCTCCATCGTCTCCAATCCGCCTGCAGCGGCCGTCGTGATGGCCGCCTGACCGCTGCCACAGAACGAGGTTCCAATGTCGAAAAAACTCCCCGTCACCGTGCTTTCCGGCTTTCTCGGCGCTGGCAAGACGACGCTTCTCAACCATATTCTCGCCAATCGCGACGGGCTGCGCGTGGCGCTGATCGTCAACGACATGAGCGAGATCAATATCGACGCGGCACTGGTGCGCGATGGCGGCGCCAATCTTTCCCGCACCGAGGAACAGCTGGTGGAAATGACCAATGGCTGCATCTGTTGCACGCTGCGCGACGATCTCCTGACGGAAGTGCGGGCGCTGGCCGAACAGGGCCGTTTCGATTATCTGCTGATCGAATCCACCGGCATTGCCGAGCCCCTGCCGGTGGCAGCGACCTTTGATTTTCGCGATGAAAACGGCCGCAGCCTGTCCGATGTCGCCAGGCTCGACACCATGGTGACGGTGGTGGATGCCGCCAATCTTCTCAGGGATTACGGCTCTTCCGATTTCCTGGCCGACCGGGGCGAAACGGCCGGAGATGGTGACAACCGCACCATCGTCGACCTTCTGGTGGAACAGATCGAATTTGCCGATGTCGTCGTTCTCAACAAGATCGGCACCGCCACGCCGGATGAGCGGGATGCGGCCCGCAAGATCATCGTCGGGCTGAACCCGGATGCGAAGCTCATCGAGGCCGATTTCGGCAAGGTGGCGCTGAAGGAGGTTCTCGGCACCGGCCGCTTCGATTTCGCGAAAGCCGAAGAACATCCGCTCTGGTTCAAGGAACTGCACGGTTTCAAGGACCATATTCCCGAAACCGAGGAATATGGCATTCGCTCCTTCGTCTACCGCGCCAGAAAACCCTTCGACCCCGTGCTGTTCCAGCGTTTCATAGACCGTGCCTGGCCGGGCGTGGTGCGCGCCAAGGGTTTCTTCTGGCTGGCAACCCGGCCGCGTTATGTCGGCGAGATCAGCCAGGCGGGTGCCTTGGTCCGCACCGGCAAGATGGGGCTCTGGTGGTCCGCCGTGCCGAAGGAGCAGTGGCCGCGCGAAAAGCAGTTCCTCGATATGATGAAACCCTACCTCGACCCGGTCTTCGGCGACCGCCGGCAGGAAATCGTCTTCATCGGCTCCGATCCTATGAGCGAGGCCCGTATCCGGGCGCAGCTAGACGCCTGCCTGATCGACACCGAGGCCTTCACGCCGGATGCATGGCGGCACCTGCCCGATCCTTTCGCAAGCTGGGACCGGCAGGCGGCCTGATTGTCCTCACCGCCCGTATTTTGAGCGAGCGGCAGCGGTCTTCGCCTTCTCCCCACCGGGGAGAAGGTCGCGGCAGCGGGATGAGGGGGCAAGGGAAGAGATATTCGGCAGCGTTCCCCCTCATTCGACCCTTCGAGCAATCATCTCCCCGGCGGGGGGAGAAGAATGGGGGGGCACCCTCTCGCGAAAATACGCAATTGAAAAATTATAGAAAATTCAACGTCACCAGCGCCAGCACGACATATCTTCCGACCTTGGCAATGGTGACCAGCAGCAGAAACACCGGCAACGGCTCTTTCATGATCCCGGCTGCAACGGTCAAAGGATCACCAATCAACGGCGCCCAGCTGAGCAGCAGGGACCATTTGCCGTAACGTCTGTACCAGTTCTGCGCCCGCTGCAGCGCAGCTTCCCCGACCGGAAACCAGCGTTCATGCCGAAAACGCTCGATGCCGCGGCCGAGCAGCCAGTTGGCGAAGGAGCCGGCGACATTGCCGGCGCTTGCCACGGCGACCAGCAGCCAGACAGGCTGGGATTTAAGCAGGATGAGACCAGCAAGCGCCGCCTCCGACTGCATGGGCAGGATGGTCGCCGCGATGAGCGCCGTCAGAAACAAACCCGCATATACCGCCAGATCGGCCATTGCCCGCCCTTCATCATCCGCGAATCCCGCCGCGGCCTCTGAAGTGGCGGATGAGGGCGGCGGCGGTCAAGCGCCTCAGACACTTACAAGCGGTTTCTCAAGCCGAATGGGGCAATGGCACACACGATATCGTCATGATCCACCTCCAGCAGCGCCTTGTGGATTGATATTTGCCGGGTTTCGCCCGAGGTAAACAGGACGACAATCACCGTTTCCCGCGGCGGGCAATCCGGCAGCACACAGGAAAGCTCGCTGACGGTGACGATGTCTTCGGACTGAAGATGCAGCAGATCGCGGGACCATTGCTTCAGGAGACGGGCCTGCGAGATGATCGCAGAACCGCTGCGCGCAAGCGGGTTGTTCATGCCCTGCCCTTTCGCCCAGCCTGCGCGGCCAATGTGTCGAACAGATCGCGGATCGGCTGCTGCGGCATATCCATGCCGATCAGGACGATGCGGGTCGAACGATTGCCATCCGGCCAGCTTTCCAGCCGGGTCAACGGATAAAGCCGGTGCTGTACGGCATGGGCGACAACCGGCCGCTCCGGGTCGTCAGTCGCGCCGAAAATTCCCTTGAGCCGCAGCAGGCCGGAATGCACGTTGCTGGTGACGAGTTCGAGAAAGGTAACGATCGCCTGCGGATCGAACGCGCCATCGAAGGTGAGATCAAAGGCCTCCACCCCCGCGCCATGGCGGTTGATATCATGGTCATGGGCGGCATGGAGGTTCAGCCTGTCAGCCGCGAGCCAGGCCGGCACATCCTCCGCCTTGCCACGCAGCGAATAATTCTTCGCTGCAAATAACGACATGAGATCAAAACCGGTCGCATTGCGGTCATGCAGGCGGGCGGCGGGATTGAGATCGGCGAGGCTCTCGCGGTCGATTGTCGTTGCGTCGGCGAGGTCGGTTTTGGTGAGGACAATGTGATCGGCAAAGGCCAGCTGTTTCCATCCCTCGATGAAACTGTCGAGCATCACCCGGCCAGAAGTGACGTCGAACGCCGTGACAACGCCCGAAAGATGAAAGTGCCGTGCAACGATATGATCGCGCAGCCCAAGCGCCGGCGTACCGCCGGCAATCAGGCTGTTGATGATCGGAGCGGGATCGGCAAGTCCCGTGGTCTCGATCACGACACGCGATATTTCCGGCATCACTCCTTCGAGAAAGGCCTGATGCAACTCGTACAGCGAAGTGCGGATATCGCTCGTGGCCGTGCAGCAGATGCAGCCCGTCGTGGTCTGGAAATAACGCTCCGAACCCGTTCGGACCAGACCATGATCGATGGGCACCGAGCCAAATTCATTGACGATGACGGCCGCGTCCCCCATGGCCGGTTCGGCCAGAAGCTCGTTCAGCAGCGTGGTCTTGCCGGCCCCGAGAAAACCGGTGAGCAAGGTGACCGGCACGGTGTGGGCGGGTGGCGCGACATCAGGATCAGCGTTGCGGTCAACTGCCTTTTTTCGCTTCATTCCGAACACGTCTGCACCTTGCGATTCATAAAATTCGCAGCATCATAGTATGTTATGTAATAACATATCAATAGCACTTAAACATTCCGCACATATAGGCGCTAGTCCGCACACCCAACCTCATACCAATGAACACACGAAAAAACCGGGAGGTCCTCAAAATGGAATAATAAAATCATTCCCTTCACTTTCGTTTTAATCGTTCCACGTTCTCTTGCATTTTCGTTAGAGTTCGCTTTTAATCAGCATGCTAATACAGAAAAGATCGCCCGCAGCCGGATCGAGGAGGATAGGCTGCAATAAGGGCATGTATCTTTTACTGTTTTTAAAACGGGAGGAATCACCTTGAAAAAACTCAGCTACCGCCTTGCTGCGGCATCCGCGCTTTCGTTTTTTGTCACATCGAACGCATACGCCGTAACGGAAATCCAGTGGTGGCACGCCATGACCGGTGCCAACAACGAAGTCGTGGATTCACTCGCGAAGGAATTCAACGACAGCCAGAAAGACTACAAGGTCATGCCCGTCTTCAAGGGCACCTATCCCGAAACGCTGAATGCCGGCATCGCCGCTTTCCGCGCCAAGCAGGCACCGGCCATCATTCAGGTCTTTGATGCCGGCTCGGGTGTGATGATGGGTGCGGCCGGCGCCATCAAGCCGGTGGCGGACGTGCTGAAGGAAGGTGGCTACACCTTCAACAAGGATGAATATCTGGCCGGTATCGTCGCTTATTATTCCAAGCCCGATGGCACCATGCTGTCCTTCCCCTATAATTCGTCCTCGCCGATCCTTTATTACAACAAGGATGTCTTCCAGAAGGCCGGGCTTGACGCCGCAAACCCGCCGAAGACCTGGCCGGAAGTTTTCGAAGCTGCAAAGAAGATCAAGACCAGCGGTGCCGCACAATGCGGTTTCACCTCCACCTGGCTCACCTGGATCCAGACCGAAAACTTCGCCGCCTGGAACAACGTCTCCTACGGCAGCAATGAAAACGGGCTTGGTGGCACGGATGTGAAGCTTGCGGTCAATGCGCCGCTCTTCGTCGAACATTTCCAGGCGATTGCCGATCTCGCCAAGGACGGCACCTTCCGTTATGGCGGCCGTACCTCGGAAGCCAAGCAGCTCTTCATGTCCGGTGAATGCGGCATCTTGACCGAATCCTCCGGCGGCCTTGGCGATATCGTCAAGACCGGCATGAATTACGGCATCGGCCAGTTGCCCTATTATGAAGGCCACGGCCCGCAGAACACCATTCCCGGCGGCGCCAGCCTCTGGGTATTCGGCGGCAAGAGCGACGCCGAATATAAGGGCGTGGCGGAATTCTTCCATTTCCTCTCGCAGACCAAGATCCAGTCTCGCCTGCATCAGGTCTCCGGCTATATGCCGGTGACGATCGCGGCCTATGAGGAAACCAAGAAATCCGGCTTCTACGACAAGAACCCTGCCCGCGAAACGCCGCTTTTGCAGATGATGGGCAAGCCGCCGACAGAAAACTCCAAGGGCGTTCGTCTCGTGAACCTGCCGCAGGTGCGCGACATCATGAACGAGGAGTTCGAGGCGATGCTGGCCGGCAAGCAGGATGCCAAGACGGCTCTGGACAAGATCGTCCAGCGTGGTGATGCGGCCATCAAGCAGGCTGCCGGCAACTAAGCGATCCCCTGCCCCGCCCGCATCCCTTTCAGGTGCGGGCGGCATTCCCATGTCATCAGGAGATCGCCGTGCAAAGCGTCGTATTCCCCAACAAGATCCTGCCCTATCTGCTGGTCGCGCCGCAGATCATCCTCACGGTGATCTTCTTTTTCTGGCCAGCAAGCCAGGCGCTTTACCAGTCGACCATGCGCGAGGATGCCTTCGGGCTGAACAGCAATTTTGTCGGGCTGGCCAATTTTTCCGCCGTTCTGTCGGATGAGAGTTATCTCAACTCGCTGCAGGTCACGGTCATCTTCAGCATTCTGACCGCGCTCGTTTCCATGGGGCTGGCGCTGCTTCTGGCGACCGCGGCCGACCGTGTGGTGCGCGGCAAGGGTTTTTACCGCACCATGATGATCATGCCCTATGCCGTCGCGCCCGCCGTGGCCGGCATGTTGTGGCTGTTCATGTTCAACCCGGCCATGGGCACCTTCTCCTACATCCTGCGCCGCAACGGCATCATGTGGGATCCGCTGCTTAACGGCAATCAGGCCATGCTGCTCGTCGTCGCAGCCGCCGCATGGAAGCAGATCAGTTACAATTTCCTGTTTTTTGTCGCAGGCTTGCAGGCAATTCCGAAATCACTGCTGGAAGCGGCCTCCATTGACGGCGCACGCGGTTCGCGGCGCTTCTGGACCATCGTTTTCCCGCTGCTTGCACCGACCACCTTCTTCCTTCTGGTCGTCAACACGGTCTATGCCTTCTTCGACACCTTCGGCATCATCCATGCCGTCACCGGCGGCGGGCCTGCCAAGGCCACCGAAACGCTGGTCTACAAGGTCTATAATGATGGCTTCGTGAACCTGAACCTCGGCTCTTCCGCCGCGCAATCCGTGATCCTGATGGTGATCGTCATCGCGCTCACCGCCTTCCAGTTCCGCTTCGTCGAGAAGCGCGTGCATTACGGCTGAGGATTTCCCATGATTGAAAACCGCCCCGTCGCACGCGTGGTTGCCCATCTGATGCTGGTGCTTGGCATCATCATTGTGGCCTTCCCGATCTATTATACCTTCATCGCGTCCTCCATGACGTCGAACGACATTATCCGCCCGCCCATGTCGCTTCTGCCCGGCGGCCATCTCGGCGAAAACTACAGCGAGGCCATGGCCGGCGGTGTCGAAAGGGTCGTGGGCGTCAGCCTCGAACGGCTGCTGTTCAACAGCTTCGTTGTCGCGCTCGCCATCGCCATCGGTAAGATCGTCATTTCGTTCCTGTCGGCCTTCGCCATCGTCTTTTTCCGCTTTCCCTTCCGCATGGGCTTCTTCTGGATGATCTTCATCACGCTCATGCTGCCGGTGGAAGTGCGTATCCTGCCGACCTACAAGGTCATCGTCGATCTCGGACTGATCGACACCTATGCGGGGCTCACGCTGCCGCTGATGGCATCTGCGACCGCGACCTTCCTGTTCCGGCAGTTCTTCCTGACCATTCCCGGTGAGTTGGTCGAGGCGGCGCGCATCGACAATGCCGGGCCGTTCCGCTTCATGCGGGATATCCTGCTGCCGCTGTCGAGAACAAATATCGCTGCCCTGTTCGTGATCCTGTTCATCTATGGCTGGACCCAATATCTCTGGCCGCTGCTCGTCACCAACGATGCCAAGATGAACACGATCATCATCGGCCTGAAGCGCATGGTGGATTTCACCGATGCTTCGACGCCGTGGAATTATGTGATGGTGACGGCGATCCTCGCCATCATCCCCCCTGTTTTGGTTGTGGTGCTGATGCAGCGCTGGTTCGTCAAAGGTTTGGTGGAGACCGAGAAGTAATGGCAAAAATTGCGCTGAAAGACGTCCGCAAGGTTTATGGCGGCAATGTCGAGGCCATCAAGGGCGTGTCCATGGACATCGCCGACGGCGAAATGATCGTGCTCGTCGGTCCCTCCGGCTGCGGAAAATCCACGCTGCTGCGCATGATCGCCGGGCTGGAAGGCATTTCAGGCGGCCAGATCGTCATTGGCGATCGTGTCGTCAACGATCTCGAGCCCTCCGACCGCGACATCGCCATGGTGTTCCAGAACTATGCGCTTTATCCGCATATGACTGTGCGCCAGAACCTTGCCTATGGCCTGAAGAACCGCAACACGCCGAAGGAGGAGATCGAGCGGCGGATCACCGAGGCCGCCAAGGCACTGGAGATCGAACAGTTCCTGGAGCGCAAGCCGCGCCAGCTTTCCGGTGGCCAGCGCCAGCGTGTGGCCATGGGCCGCGCCATCGTGCGCAAGCCGGCGGCCTTCCTCTTCGATGAACCGCTCTCCAACCTCGACGCCAAGCTGCGCGTGCAGATGCGCGTGGAAATCCGCCGCCTGCAACGCTCGCTCGCCACAACCAGCGTTTATGTGACCCATGACCAGATGGAGGCCATGACCTTGGCCGACCGGCTGGTGGTGCTGAATGCCGGCCGTATCGAGCAGATGGGCACGCCGATCGAGCTTTACGAAAAACCTGCCACCACCTTCGTTGCCACCTTCATCGGTTCGCCTTCCATGAACCTGCTGAACCATGGTGCGGCACCGGCCAATGGCTCGGCCGGATGGTCGGTGCAGGGAACCACAGCCTTGCCGCAGGGTGTCGCCACGCTCGGCATCCGCCCGGAAGACATCACACTTGCCGATGAAGCCCCGGCCGACGCCGCATTCACCGGCACCGTGCAGGTGGATGCCGTGGAACTGGTGGGCGCGGAAAGTTATGTGCACGGCTCCTTCGCCGATGGCACCACCATCGTCTTCCGCGTTCACGGCCGCTCGCAGCTGCGCATCGGCGCGACGCTGAAGATCGCCGCGCAGGCAAAGGATTTCCACCTGTTCGATGCGGCGGGCAAACGGATTTAGGCGCTAGTAAGGGACCGATGACATCCCGGCACGGCCGCCTGTTGCGGTCGCGCCGGGCCAATTTCACGGAGATGACACGGCCGGAAGGGAAGACTGGCGGAAGGCGAGCTTCTTACCCAATGTCTGGAACGGCAGCTCGATGAAACGGTAGCTCAGATAGGCCATGATCACCGTCAGGACGCAGGTCAACACGATGGTGACATGGATGGGATAAGGAGCGAGTTGCCGGTAGGGCAGAATATATTCCACGATCGGTTGGGCCACCGGGCCAAGCAGATAGACGGAATAGCTTATCGCGCCCAGCCAGACAAAAACCGGATGCGTGATGCGGAGCCTGGTCGTGAACAGCGCAAAAAGCGCCATTCCCGCATAATAGGCAATCGTATAGCGATACCAGGTCTCGCCGAAACCCATATCCACATTATACTTATGACAGGCACGGTAACGACCACGAGAAGGGATGTGGCGAGGATAAGCTTTCGCAGCTTCGCCCCGGCCTGGTCGCTGGCCCCGTGACGCCACAACAGCCCCCAGAACATGACAGTCAGCCCAAGCGGTATCGCGACGGGCAATTTGATGCCCACGGCGTAGCGGGTTGCAGCCATCCCAACTGCGCACAACAGGAAAAACACCACGGCCCCCGCCGCTCCCTCCGGTTTATGCAGAAGCCTGACATAAAACAGCACGCCACTGACGACATAGAAGACGATCTCTATCTGCAGCGTCCAGTAAACGCCGAGAATATTCTGCTGCCCCAGGAATTGCTGCAGCATCGTCACATTGGCGATGATCTGCTTCAGCGTGAACACATCTCCCCGCACCAGCGGAATAATCGCCAGAGCCAGCATCATCGACACCCAATAAGCGGGATAGAGCCTGAAAAACCGTGAAATTGCGAAACCACGCAAGGGCGCATTGCCCGCTTTCAGCAAGGAGAATGGAATGACAAAGCCGGAAACCGCAAAGAACATGACGACGGCGATCTTTCCGAGGTCGACATATTCGGTGAAGACGTAAAACAGATAATACTCTGCCGAATTCGAGATAAATCTGCCTTTATACGCTACTTCCGCGATGTGAAAGTAGATCACCGCCAAAGCCGCCATACCTCGAATGGAATCGACGTAAATCCAACGCCCGGGATTGCGATCCGCGCTCATCAATGCCTCATCCAAAATTATTTATAAAAATGTAATATTAGTACTTCTCAACGAACTATAATGTCGCCGGGGCGCAAATTGCAACCTGATACACCATTTTGTATTCCCAAATAGAAAACTGCATCCCGGAGCGAAGCCGGAATGCAGTGCGGTGGTTGCAACGGGATCTTAGAAGCCCACAGTGAGGCGCGATCGCAGGTTTCTACCAGACCAGTTCCACCTGCGGCCGGCCATTGGAGGTTTTCTCCATCGTGCGTCCGGACGTGTCGACATTGCAGTGAACACGCTGGCGAAAGGCGGAGAAGCTTTCGAAAGTCACGACATCGACGGGATCATCAAGATGAAGCGTCAGCCGGTAGCGTTCGGGATCGCCGCCGAGCGCCTGAACGCCGAGCACGGAGGCCACGAAGGGCTGGCCGAGATAAAAACCTTCCACCCTTGAGCCCAAAAGATAGGGATTGAAGGCGGGTCGGTTGCCGGCAGCCGCGTGGAGGGTGTTCCAGTCGCGGAAGCCATATTGCGCGGCGATGAGTTCCAGCGCTTTCGAGTGGGTGATTGCCTGCCCCTGCTCCTCAAGAGCGGCGCGCAGCCGTTTTGCCTGTTCTTTCAGTCCCTCAAGCGCGGGAAGTGGTTTGGACACGTTCATAACGGTTCTCCAACATGCGCATGCCGAATTTTCCGAAGGGGGTCCGCGTTGCCATCGACGACATGCAAAACATGGGGATGACCGTTATTCAGGAAAGAGCTTCACCAGGGGCGATAACGCCTGCGGACGGCCGGGGCTCTTCTGCCCGTGGCCGTCCTATAGTCCAGAAAGCGCCGCCAGTCAAAGGCGGCGCGTCACCAGGCCCTGATCAGAAGCGGTAGGTGATACCGGCGCCGATCAGCCACGGATCGAGCTTAGCCTTGCCGCTGATCGGCGTGCCGCCCAGTTCGGCGGTCCAGTCCGTCTTCAGGAAGATCTTCTTCACGTCGAAGTTCACGCCCCAATGCTCATCCAGCATATAGTCGAAACCGACCTGCACAGCCGCACCGAGCTTGTTCTTGACGTCCAGATTGCTGAAACCGGGCTTTTCCGACTGGTTGTAGAACAGCGAGTAGTTCACGCCCGCGCCGATATAGGGCTTGAAGGCGCCGAAATCGGTGAAGTGATACTGCAGCGTCAGCGTCGGCGGCAGTAGCCAGGTCTTGCCCACCGGTGTGCCGGCCAGCACGCCCTCGCCATTGATCCTGGCATAGGTGGTACCGAGGATGAGTTCGGCGGCGAAGTTTTCGGTGAAGAAATAGCTGATGTCGAGTTCGGGGATCACCGTATCCGAATAGGACAGGCCAGCACCCGGCACGCCGTCGACGCTGCCGCTGTCATGGGTGATGACGCCGAGGCCGCGCACGCGCAGCATCCACGGGCTTGCCGCGGCAATCGCCTCTTCGGCGGTGGGCGCCGGTGCTACCGGGGCCAGATCGGCGGCCAGCGTACCGCTCGCCATCATCATTGCCGCAACGCCAGCCAGCAGGGCAGTCTTCTTGTTCATCTTCGTCATTCCATCTCTCCTATAGCGCAGCGCGGCCGGGAGGCCCGGAACCGGCTGATGACGGCGGACCGGCGACTCTTCGCCTGCCAAACCGGATCGCAGCCACTATGGCGATGGACGGGGTGGGCCGATTGAGATGGATCAAATGGGAATGACGATCGCCTTTCAGACCGGCGAAGCAGGCGGCATAGTGACAATTGCGCCACAGACGCTGTACCGCGAGGCTGCTTTCACACAGCCGAAAAGCAAAAAGGGCGCCGCTCTGGCGCCCTCTCTTTACCCTCAGGCCGTCTGCGGCGTCAGGGTGGCGGAACCCGGCTTCCTCAGAAGCAATACCGAGACAGCGGCGATCATGCACATCAGGCCGGCGATCTGCAGCGCGGGCATATAGGTATCGAAATCGCTCTTGAAGAAACCGGCGCCGAAGGCGGCGGTGGCCGCCCCGAGCTGATGGCCGGCGAAGACCCAGCCGAAAACCAGACCCGCCTTTTCGCGGCCGAAATTCTCGGCAGCCAGCTTCACCGTCGGCGGCACGGTCGCCACCCAGTCCAGCCCGTAGAACACGGCGAAGACCGAAAGCTCGACGAAACTGAACCCGGAGAAGGAGAGATAAAGCAGGGAGAGGCCGCGCAGACCGTAGAACCAGAACAGCAGGAAGCGGTTGTCGAAACGGTCGGAAAGCCAGCCGGCGAAGATCGTGCCGAAGAAATCGAAGATACCGATCACTGCCAGCGTGCCGGCCGCCGTGACCGCGGCCATGCCGAAATCACCGCAGATCGAAATCCAGTGAGTCTGGATAAGACCGTTGGTCGAAAGGCCGCAGACGAAAAATGTGCCGAACAGGACCCAGAAGACCGCGTTTCCAGACACGCTTTTGAGCGTCACCAGCGGTGAAACCAGCGTGGCGAGAAGATTGTGGTCCTGCTTCGGCGGCTTTATCACCGCCGTCTCGCCATAGGCCGGCAGGCCGACATCGGCAGGGTGGTCGCGCATCAGAAGAAGCACGAGGATCATGGCGGTCGCAATCACCGCAACGGAGAGCGTCAGGGCTGTTCGCCAGCCATAGGCTTCGGTCAATGCCGCCAGCAACGGCAGAAACACCAGCTGACCGGTGGCGTTGCTGGCCGTCATCAGGCCGATCACGAGGCCCCGGCGTTTGGAAAACCAGCGTGCCGCCACCGTCGCACCCAACACCAGCGCCGTCATGCCGGTGCCAACACCGATCACCACGCCCCATAGAAGCAGTAATTGCCACACCTCAGTCATGAAAAAGGAAGCCACGATGCCGCCCATGATGAGGGCAAGCGCCGTCGACACCACCTGCCGGATGCCGAAATGGTTCATAAAGGCGGCGGCGAAAGGCCCGAGGAGGCCAAAAAGCACCAGACGCACCGCCATTGCGGAGGAAATATCGGCGATGTCCCAGCCGAATTCCTGATGCAGCGGCTGGATCATCACCCCCGCCGATCCCATCGCGCCGGCGGTGGCCAGCATGGTCAGAAAGGTGGTGAGCGCAACGACCCAACCGTAATGCAGGTTTCTGCCGGCCATCCAGCTGGCAAGGCTTGTGGAGAGCATGTTCAAAATCCCTTTCCCATGGCCTTTGGCCGAGTCCTGCGGGTATATACCTGATTTTGCGGGCAGGTACCCGCTTTATGATCAAAAAATTACAGGGCTGCGAGCAGTTCCTGCAATTGCGCGGTCTTTTCCGGACCCAGCCGGGCTTCGATTTCGTCCTGTACCCCATCCCAGAGCGGCGCGCCCGTTTTCAGGATCGCCTGCCCCTCCTCCGTCACCGTCAGCACCGCCTCCCGCTGGTCCTCGCCGTGGCCGATGGCTACCAGCCCCATACGGGCCAGCACCTTGGCATTACGGCCAACGGTGGAGCGATCCAGCTCCACCCGCGCGGCAAGGTCGGTCAGCGAAACAGGGGCCGTCCGGTTGATGTTCCGCAGCAGGCTGAACTGGCCGATATTGACGCCAAGCGGCGCCAGCGCCTCGTCATAATAGGACGAGACCTTGCGGGATGCTTTGCGCAACAGGATGCAGTGGCAGCTATCGTTTGGCATTTGTCTCGGGTATATACCCGCAAATTGCCGGAGGCAATATGCGTTCGGAAAATTCTCGACGGAAAGGCCACGCACGTCGCCCTAGACCGTAAACTCATAAGCCCGGGGCCAACACCGCACTGGGGAGAGTGGAGCCAGAGTGAGGAAGTTTGCGGTCTATGAGGTTCATAGCGCCTACTGCCCAGATCTAATCATCTCACGAATTTTAGTCGCCTTCTCGAAATGATCGAGTGCATGGGTTTTGATCCACCACTCAGCGGCTTCCATAAGAAGGTCGGGGTCGTCGTTCCTGTTTGCAAAGAACGCATAGAATGACAGGCCAACACCCTTACCCTTTTTTACGATTCTGTCGTCGCAGACTGAGATGGCCTTCGCCCTTAGGGTCGGTCTCATGGTGTGCCCTATGCTTCGCAAGTCGCCTTCGGGCGACCATACATTTTTCGCTACAGAAATGCCGATCTGCGAACAGATCGAACATGAGAGCAATATCTGCTCTCGCGGAAGAGCAACCCCGGCCATTCAGCCGGGGCATGATATCAACGGATATCGCTCAGGCCGAAAGCCTGCGGCCGTTCGCGACCAGAAGACCGGCGGCACCTTCCAGCCAACCGGCTTTCAGTTCCAGCGCCAGGAAACGGCTGCGCTCGAACGGGCCGGGCATGATCAGGTGCTGGGCCTTGTCGGCGAAAAAGCCGAAGCGCTCGTAATAAAGCGCATCGCCCACCAGAAGAATGGCGCCGTGGCCGCGCTTGGTCGCTTCGGCAATCGCCGCGCGCATCAGCGCCGAGCCGATGCCCTTGCCTTCATGGGCGGCGTCAACGGCGAGCGGGCCAAGCAGCAGCGCGTCAACCGCGCGGCCTTCGCGCGAAATGCCGGCTTCGACATTCCACAGGCGCACCGTGCCGATGACATGGCCGTCCTCATCGCGGGCGACGAGCGCCAGGCCTTCGGCCGGAACGCGGCCGGCGCGCAACTTTTCGGAAGACTTGCGGCGACGGCCGACGCCCATGGCGCGGTCCAGCAGGTTCTCACGGGCGACAACATCGCCCGGATTTTCCTGATCGACATGAAATGTCTGCGGTGTGAAAAATGCACGTACCGAATTCAGAAGAGCGGCCATCTCTCGGCCCTCCGTCACACAACCGCCCACACGCGGCCCTTGATGAAAAATGGTGAAACCGTTCCGGCCCGCCGACACGCTTTCCTCGGCTGGAAGAGGTGCAGCAAGCAGGGATTTGCGCAACAGCACAATCGGCAGGGCCGGAACGGAAGCTTGGTCGAGACGCCGCCCTGTTCAGCGGGCGGCGTTCGAATCAGATGACGTAGGCCTTCAGCGGTTCGAAGCCATTGAAGGCAACCGCCGAATAGGTCGTCGTATAGGCGCCCGTGCCTTCGATCAGAACTTCGTCGCCGATGGTCAGAGAGACCGGCAGCGGATACATGTTCTTTTCATACAGCACGTCGGCGCTGTCGCAGGTCGGACCGGCCAGAACGCAGGGCTCCATCTCGTCCTGATCGCGCTCGGTGCGGATCGGGTAACGGATCGCCTCATCCATCGTCTCGGCGAGACCGCCGAACTTGCCGATGTCGAGGAACACCCAGCGGTGATTGTCATTGTCGGACTTGCGCGAGACAAGAACGACTTCCGCCTTGATGACGCCTGCATTGCCGACCATGCCGCGGCCCGGCTCGATGATCGTCTTCGGGATCTGGTTGCCGAAGTGCTTGCGCAGCGCCGCGTCGATCGCCTGGCCGTATTCTTCGGCAGCCGGAACGTCGCGCAGGTACTTGGTCGGAAAACCGCCACCCATATTGACCATCTGCAGGTGGATGCCCTGCTTGGCAAGCGATGCGAAGACGCGCTTGGCATCGGCCAGCGCCGCATCCCATGCGTCGAGGTTCATCATCTGCGAACCGACGTGGAAGGACACACCGTAGGACTCAAGACCGAGCTGATGCGCATAGACCAGAACGTCGACGGCCATCTGCGGCACGCAACCGAACTTGCGCGACAGCGGCCATTCCGCACCTTCGCCATCCGTCAGCACGCGGCAGAAGACGCGCGCGCCGGGAGCGGCACGGGCAACCTTCTCGACTTCCTCATGACTGTCCACGGCGAAGAGATCGATGCCGAGCGCATAAGCGCGTGCAACATCGCGTTCCTTCTTGATGGTGTTGCCGAAGGAGATACGGTCGGCCGTTGCACCCGCATCGAGCGCCATCTGGATTTCAGCCACGGAGGCGCAATCGAAGTTGGAGCCAAGAGAAGCGAGCAGCTTCAGGATTTCGGGAGCCGGGTTTGCCTTCACGGCGTAGTAGATCGCGCTGTTCGGCAGGGAATGCCGGAACGCGTTGAAATTGTCGCGCACGACGTCGAGATCAACCACGAGGCAAGGGCCTTCGGGACGTCGGGTCTTGATGAAGTCGAGAATGCGTGCAGTCGTCATCGATATATTCCCTATAAAACCGGCTCCGGAAAAATCCGGAGGACAAAGGACGCTCGAGATATGCATTCGAATCAGCCGGTGGAGGCGCAGAATCGATAGCATACGCTCAAGGCGCGAATATGAACGACGCCCTGCCAGAGCATCATTCGGCTTTGTCTGCCATCGATTGGAGGGATTGACCCGACCGCACTTCAGGCAATGATGGTGTGCCTCTTCAGTACCCCGGCTGATGGAAAGCCGGCAGAGAACCAGAAAGGCCCGCACCGTCGTTGCTTCATATGTCCTCGCATTTCCCGGTTGGCCGGAATAGCGACTGGAGGGGTTAGTTCCAGGTACCTTACCTAAATCCTCACCACATCGAGGACTCGGCGGACACACATGGGCACGTGCGACTTTGGGCAGCCCGTGAAATAAGAATATTCGCAGTCATAATCAAGAGGATTTTTTCATCAAATAGCGGATTTTTTCGGCAGCGAATTTAGGGTTGAACAGTCGCTCCCCGGCGTTCAATTATATGGAACGAACCGGAGGATTTTCATGGACACGCTCACCCGCATCCGCGCCTTTATCGATGTCGTCGAGGCGGAGGGTTTTTCCGCAGCCGCGCGCAAGACGGGGCGTTCCAAGGCGCTTTTGTCCAAATATGTGCGGGAACTGGAAGATGATCTCGGTGCATTGCTCCTCAATCGCACCACCCGGCAATTTTCGCTGACAGAGGCCGGACATACCTATTACCGTACCGCTTCCGATATTTTGAAGGAGATCGACAACCTCGCCGATCTGGTGCGTGAGAAGAATGCCGACCTCAAGGGCAAGCTCCGGATTTCGGTTCCCCGCACCTTCATCGATGCCGATGTCGGCCAGAGCCTGATCGATTTCGCCAAGGAAAATCCGGAACTGTCGCTCGAAATCGTCGCCGAGGATCGATTCGTCGACCTGATCGAAGAAGGTTTCGACCTCGCGGTTCGAATCACCCGGCTCGAAGATTCGGGCCTCATCGCCCGCAAGCTTTCCGATTTCCGGGTCTATGCCGTGGCGACGGCGGATTTCGTGGCGCAGCACGGGCCGCTCGACGGGCCGCAGGATTTCGGCCGGGTTCCCTTCATCATCGACACCAATACGCGCTTCCATAATTCCGTGCGCTATTTCGAACCGGATGGCGGTTCGAATTCGGTCGCCATCAGCGGCCCGATCGAGGTCAACAGCCCGCAGGCGACGCTACGCGCCGCGCGTGCCGGGCTTGGCATTGCCATGGTGCCGGATTTCATCGCCCGGCCCTATATCCAGTCCGGCGAGCTGGTGACGCTGTTTGACGATTATATTTCCAAGGACAGGGGCATCTACGCGGTCTACCCGCACCGCCGTTACCTGCCCGCCAAGGTGCGCAGCTTCGTGGACTATCTCTCGGCGTGGTTTCGCAAGAACGGCTGAGAGCATCTCCGCCGTCATGCCCGGGCCTGTCCCGAGCATCTGCAACCTCTCTGTTTTATGAAACATTGACAGATCCTCGGGACAGGCCCGAGGATGACGTCGCTTGCGGGCAAACCTCCGTCACACCCCGTAACGCCCGCCTTCCGGCGGACGTCACGTTGCGTGAACTCACCGTGTCAGAACGGCGAATCCGGGAAGTGGAACTGCTTGGCATTGTCCTTGGTGATGAGCGTAGCGTCGAGAATATACTCGCCGGCAACCGGCACCTGATCGTAGAAATGACCGGCCGTCAGCTGCATGGCAGTCGCCACCATCGCCGGCGGATAAAGCACATCGACCGGCACCAGCTTGTCGCCGTCCATGACCTTCTTGATCATGTCCTTGGAACCGGCACCCGCGACGATATACTTGATATCGGTGCGTTTCGCCTGCTGGATCGCTTCCAGCACGCCGATCGCCATGTCGTCGTCCTGACACCAGACCACGTCGATCTTCTTGTATTTGGTCAGATAGTCCTGCATCACGCGGAAGGCGTCGTCGCGGTTCCAGTTGCCGTACTGGCGGTCGAGAACCTTGACGTTCGAGCCGGCGATACCCTTGTCAAAACCATCCTGGCGCTGCTGGTCGATCGGGATCGGCAGGCCGCGAATGACCACCACTTCCGCGTCAGGCGTGGTCTTCTTGATATATTCGCCCGCCACCTGTCCGAGCGCGGGGTTGTTACCCGCGACATAGAGATCGCGGATGGAATTGTCGTTAACGCTCGGCGCGCGGTCGACGAGCGCGACGAAGGTGCCCTTGTCCTTGATTTCCTTGATGGCGTTGACGAGCGGATCGGGATCGGACGGCAGCACGACCAGTGCGTCCAGCCCCTGCACCGCAAGATCCTGAAGCGCGTTTGCCTGGTTGGCGGCATCCGGCGAGGTCTTCACGATCACATTGAGCCCCGGATGCTCCTTCATCAGGAGCTTGGCCACGCGCTCGGCGTGATAAACGACGCCCGCCGTCCAGCCATGGTCGGCCGCCGGAATGGACACGCCGATCGTAACCTTCTTGTCCTGCGCATGAGCAGAACCCGCAAGGACGGCAGCCAGCGCGACAAATGCCACGCCGATGAATTTTCTACGCATAGTCTCTTTCCTCCCAAGACCGGGGCGTTCCTCCTCTTACAACCGCGCCTGCCCCACATGGCGCGGCCAAACTCCCCATCCTCCCGCTATCTGCGGCTCAAAGAGCGCTGCACCAGCATAGCGATGATGATGATCGCGCCCTGAATGGCACCGATCAGATATTCGCTGACGAAGTTCGACAGGATCATGATGTTGCCGACGATCTCCAGAATGAAGGCGCCGCAGATCGTGCCCCAGATGCGCCCTACCCCGCCGCGCAGCGCCGTGCCGCCGACGACGACGGCGGTGATGGCCTGCAATTCCCACAACATGCCCGTCGTGGCGGATGTGGAGGCAAGGCGCGGCACGTAAAGCAGCACGGCAACGGCGACACAGAGCCCCTGCACCACATAGGCTATCGTGCGGACCCGGGCGACCGAAATGCCGGAATAACGCGCCACGTCTTCACTGGAACCGACGGCTGTCAGATGCCGGCCGTAACGGGTGCGGTAAAGCACGAAGGCCGCGATGGCGGCCGTCACGAAGATGACGATGACCGGCACCGGCACGCCGAGGACATTACCGAAATAGACCGGGCGATAAAGCGTCTGGATTTCCGGGTTGCGCAGCGTGATCGCCCCGCCCTGCGACAGCCAGGTGGTCAGGCCGCGATAAATGCCCATGGTGCCGAGCGTGGCGATGAAGGGTTCGATACGGCCGATGGTGGTGATGAGGCCGTTCGCCAGTCCGCAGGCCGCGCCAATGGCGAGCGCCAGCGCCATGGCGGTGAGCAGCATCAGAAGCGGGCTGGCGATGGCGCCGCTGTTCATGAACAGGATCATCAGGCTGGCGACGAAAGCGACCATGGCGCCGACGGAAAGATCGAGCCCGCCCGACGTGATGACGTAAGTTGCGCCAAGCGCGATGATGGCAATGAAGGCGCTGCGGGTCACAACATTCAAAAGATTGTCGATACCGATGAAATTCGGATTGGCAATGGTGCCGAGCACCAAGAGCAGGGCCAGCGCCACGAAAGGCGCGACGGCGCGCAGGTCCCAGTCCTTCGAGGTCTTCGGCGTTTTGCCGTTATCAAGTGCGGCCTCAGTCATGTTTTCCCTCAATTGTCTTTTCTTCAGGCCATATTTTAAAGGACACGGAATCTCAGGCGACTTCCTGCGTATGAACGCCCGTCGCCAGCGCCACGATGTCGTTTTCGGTCATGCGCTCGCCCGTCACCTCTCCGACGATCCTGCCCGAACGCATCACCAGAATACGGTCGCAAATGCCGATCAGTTCCGGCATTTCCGAGGAGACCACGATGATCGACCGGCCCTCCTCCGCAAGCCTCGCGATGAAGCGGTAGATCTGCTCCTTGGTGCCGATATCGATGCCACGCGTCGGTTCATCGATGATGACGATGGACGGATCGAGCAGCATCATCTTGGCCAGCAGCAGCTTCTGCTGGTTTCCGCCGGAAAGCTGGCCAGCAAGCAGATCCTTGCGACCGGTGCGGATGTCGAAATCATGGATCGCATCGTCGAGCGCCGCCGTCTCCCGGCGGGTGTCGATCTGGAACAGCCGGCTGAATTTTTTAAGCGAGGCAAGCGTCAGATTGACCCGCAAGTCCTTGGAGAGCAGCAGGCCCTTGCCCTTGCGGTCTTCGCTCAGATAAACGATGCCGGCCTTCAGGCTGTCTTCCGCCTTTGCGAAGTGCACTTGATGACCCAGATGGCGGATCGTTCCGCGCCCGGCCCGCAGGCCGAGTATCCCTTCCATAAGCTCGGTTCTGCCCGCCCCGACCAGGCCGGCGAAACCGAGAATTTCGCCCTTGCGCAGGCTGAAACCGGCATCCTGGGCATAACCGGGAACGGTGAAATGCTCCACCTGGAGAACCGGTTCGCGCTCGCCGCCGGCGTGCCGGTCCGGATAGAGCTTGGCGACATCGCGCCCCACCATCAGCCGGGCCATATCCGCCGGCTCCAGCGCCGACGCCGGATGGGATGCGACCAGCCTGCCATCGCGCAAAACCGTCACCCGGTCGGCAATCTCCTTCACTTCCGGCAGACGGTGAGAAATATAAAGGACGGCGACGCCCTTTGCCCTGATGTCGCGGATGACGTTCAAAAGCGCGTCGGTTTCGATGGGCGTGAGGCTCGCGGTCGGCTCGTCGAAAATCACGACGCGATGCGGCACCAGCAGAACGCGAGCGATCTGCACCAATTGCCGCTGGGCAATCGACAGGTTGCCGACGATGGCGTCGGGATCGATCATGCCGCCAAGTTCGCTGACCGCCTTGCGCGCGCCGTCGCGCATGGCGCGGTCATCCACCATCGGGCCTTTGCGCAATTCGCGGCCGAGATAGATGTTCTGCGCTACCGTCAGATCAGGCGCCAGCAATATTTCCTGATGCACGAGAACGATGCCACGATGTTCCGCATCCACCGGGCCGCTCAACGCAGCCGCCGTGCCGTCAATCAGGATTTCGCCGCCAGATGGTTTTTCATTGCCCGCAAGCAGCTTCATCAGCGTCGACTTGCCGGCGCCGTTCTCGCCGATGATCGCGTGGACCTCGCCGGCCCGCACCGCAATCTCGATATCCTTCAGAACCTGTACCGGACCGAAAGACTTCGACAGCCCGACCGTCCGGATCAGGGCCGGGTCTGGAGTTTCTTCAGCAAAAGCCATCTGTCGTCACCGGTATCCGGCACGAACGAACGGCGCTTGCCCCTTGATTTTACCTGAAATGACCATCCGCGAACTCCTCCCAAAGCTCGAGAAAGAAGCTAGCGTCCGTTTTGAGGTACGTAAAGCAATTTTCGCTGGTCTTTTAGAATACACTCAAATTTGACCGGCGCGGCAGGATGATGCAGCGCTCCGGTCACGGTGCCGGAGGACGCTGGAACCCCTTCATGAGGCGATGCATGGCCTCGGCCCCTTCCTTGACCAGATCGAAACGTTGACCGAACAGCAACCAGTCGTAAACAATGCCTTTCAGCATCCAGTAAAGCGCACCGAGCGCCGATTCCGCCGTCCAATTATCATTAAAGACACCCTCTGACTGTACACGCTGAAAAGCGGCCTCCAGCACATCTTTGTGGTGACGGTCCAGCTCTTCCTGTGCATGCAGGACCGGGGCGAATTCGTCGGAATAATTGGTACGCAGACTGATCGTCATGATGCGCTGGCGTTGTTCGTCTTCCGCCAGAAGCGCAAGCCACTTGCAGGTCGCTTCCTCGATCTTGGCCAGCAGCGCAGTTCCCTTGAGGTCCGGATCGCCAAAATCCAGCAGATCCGATTCCGGCAACGCCACAGATTCGTAAAGACCGATAAATAGGTCGGTCTTGCTGGAGAAGTGCCAGTATATTGCCCCTCGGGTCACCCCGGCCGCGGCCGCCACTTCGTCCAGTGAACTATTGGCCACGCCCTTTTTGAAGAACACCCGCTCGGCAGCGGCAAGGATCGCCTGACGCGTCTCTTCTGCCTCGGCCTTGGTTCGGCGCATGCTGATGTCTCCTTCCAATCACGGCACGGTGCTTTCGCACCGTGCCTCTTTGCGGTGCCTGGCTGTCAATCAGATGAATGCTTTCATCGGATATCAACCTAGCCTTCCCATTCGTTTTATTCGGCCGGCGACACGGCGTCAGCAGCAATCTCGCCGCCCTTCTTCCGATCCCCGAAAATCTTCATGACAAAGACGAAGAAGACGGGAACGAAGAAGATCGCGAGGATCGTCGCCGAGATCATGCCGCCGAGAACGCCGGTGCCGATGGCGTTCTGGCTCGCCGCGCTGGCGCCCGATGCAATTGCCATCGGCAACACGCCGAGCGAGAAGGCGAGCGAGGTCATCAGGATCGGCCGGAAGCGTAGGTGCGCCGCTTCCACCGTCGCATCATAGGTGGATTTTCCCTCCGCCCGCAAATCCTTGGCGAATTCGATGATGAGGATCGCATTCTTGGCCGAGAGACCGATGATGGCGACGAGACCCACCAGGAAGTAAACGTCGTTCGGCATGCCGCGCAACATCACCGCCGCCACGGAGCCAATGACGCCGAGCGGCACCACCAGCATGACCGAGAGCGGGATGGACCAGCTTTCGTAAAGTGCTGCGAGCAGCAGGAAGACGAAGAGTACGCTGAGGCCGATAAGTGCCGGCGCCTGCGAGCCGGACTGGATTTCCTGCAACGACTGGCCGGTCCATTCGAAACCGAAACCGCTCGGCAATTCGCGCGCCAGACGTTCCATCTCGGCAATCGCATCGCCGGACGAATAGCCCGGTGCGGACTGGCCGCCGATACGGATCGCCGGATAGCCGTTATAACCGACCACCTGCGAGGGGCCGCGCACCCATTCCACGGTAGCGAATGAGCTGACCGGCACCATGCCGCCATTGGCGTTGCGGACGTTGAGGTTCAAAAGATCCTCGGTCTTCATGCGCTGGCCCTGTTCCGCCTGCACGGTCACACGCTGCATGCGGCCGGCATTGGGGAAGTCGTTGACGTAGGACGATCCCATATTGGCCGAGATGGTGGCGTTGATGTCGCTGAAGGTCACACCGAAGGTATTGGCCTTTTCACGGTCGATGATGAGATTGACCTGCGGCGAATCCGGCATGCCTTCGACACGCAGGCCGGCGAGAACCGGGCTTTGCTGCGCGGCCGCCATCAGCTGTGCCCCGGCAGCGCTCAGCGCTGCCTGTCCCGCACCCGCACGGTCCTGCAGGCGGAAGGTGAAGCCGCTGGAATTACCGAGACCCTGAATGGGCGGCGGCGACAGCGTGAAGGACATGGAACCCGGCAGGCCCCACAGCTTGCCATTGATGCGTTGTGCAATGGCGGAGGCGGAATCCTCCGGCCCGCGCTCGCTCCAGTCCTTCAGCGTCGCGAAGGCGAGACCGGCATTCTGGCCGGAACCGGAGAAAGAGAAGCCCGACACCGCGATCACGCGATCGACCGCCGGTTCTGCCAGGAAGATCTTTTCGATCTGCTGGATGGATTGCAGCGTGCGTTCGCTGCTGGCTTCCGCCGGCGCCTGGATGTCGACGATCAGGTAACCCTGGTCCTCGTTGGGCAGGAAGGAGCTCGGCAATTGCATATAGGCCCAGCCGAGACCGGCAAGCAGCGCCGCATAGATGATCATGAAACGGCCGGAACGCTTGATGATGCTGCCGACCGTGGAAGAGTATTTATGCGATGCCTTGTCAAAGCCGCGGTTGAACCAGCCGAAGAAACCCCTTTTCTCATGATGGCCGGCCTTGATCGGCTTCAGGAACGTCGCGCAGAGCGCTGGCGTGAGCGACAGCGCGAGGAAGCCAGAGAACAGGATGGAGACCACCATGGTCAGGCTGAACTGCTGGTAGATGATGCCGACGGCACCGGGGAAGAAGGCCATGGGCACGAACACCGCCGTCAGAACCAGCGTGATGCCGATGATGGCGCCGGAAATCTGTCCCATCGCCTTGCGGGTCGCCTCCTTGGGCGACAGATGCTCTTCCGCCATGATGCGCTCGACATTTTCCACCACGACGATCGCGTCATCGACGAGAATGCCGATGGCGAGAACCATGGCGAACATGGTGAGCACGTTGATGGAGAAACCCGAGACATACATGATGGCGCAGGTGCCGAGCAGCGCCACGGGCACCACCAGTGTCGGGATGATGGTGTAGCGAATGTTCTGGAGGAAGACGAACATCACCACGAAGACGAGGATGATCGCCTCCACCAGCGTGTTGATCACCTTCTGGATCGAGATTTTCACGAAGGGGCTGGTGTCGTAGGGAATTTCATATTCCAGACCCGCCGGGAAATACCGCGACAGCTCCTCCATGGTGGCGCGCACGCCCTCGGAGGTCTGCAGCGCATTGCCGGTGGGCGACAGCTGCACGCCGATGGCCGCACTGGGCTTGCCGTTCAGGCGGCTGGAAAAGGCGTAGCTTTCGCCGCCCACTTCCACCCGCGCCACATCACGCAGCCGCACGGAGGAACCATCCGGATTGGCGCGCAGCACGATGGAGCCGAATTCCTCCGGTGTCGTCAGTTGACCCTGCACATTGACGGTGGCCGAAATCTGCTGGCCGATAGGATTTGGTGACGCGCCGATGCGGCCCGCCGCAACCTGCGAGTTCTGCGCCTGAATGGCGCCGATCACGTCGGACGAGGTGAGGCTGAGGCCGAGCATCTTGTCCGGGTCCATCCAGATGCGCATGGAGCGCTGCGTGGCAAACAGCTGCGCGCTGCCGACGCCCGGCACACGGCGCAATTCACCGACCACGTTGCGGCTGAGATAGTCACCGAGGCCGATGGCGTCGGTATTGCCGTCGACGGAGGTGAGCGCCACCATCATCAGGAACGAGGTGCCCGCCTGCTCAACGCGCAGGCCCTGCTGCGTGACCGCCTGCGGTAGCCGCGGCTGAACGCGGGCGATGCGGTTCTGCACCTCCACCTGCGCTTCACCGATATTGGTGCCCGGCGCAAAGGTGACGTTGATGGAGATGCTGCCTGAGGATTCAGAGGTCGATTCAAAATAGAGAAGACCCGGAACCCCGTTCAACTCTTCCTCGATGGGACGCGTGACGCTCTGATAGATGTCTTCGGGCGCGGCACCCGGATAGTTGGTGCCGATCGAAATCTGCGGCGGCGCCACATTCGGATATTGTGCAATCGGCAGCATGGGAATGGCGAGCAGGCCCGCCAGCATGATGAAGATGGCGACGACCCAGGCAAAAATGGGCCGATCGATGAAAAAACGTGCCATTGAAATCGGTCCTTATTGCTTTGCGGCGGCCGGGGCAGCACCCTCGCTACCGGCGGCGGCGACATCGGGCTCCGCAGACCATGGTTCAGGCTTCACCTTGGCGCCCGGCGCGGTCTTCTGGAAACCTTCGGCAACAACCCGGTCGCCATCCTTCAGGCCTTCGGAAATCACCCAGCGGTCACCGATGGAGCGACCGACGCTGACGCGCCGCTGCTCGACCGTGTCTTCGGCATTAACAACGAGAACACTCGCCTGCCCGCCCGCATCGCGCTGCACCGCCTGCTGCGGCACGGCAAAGGCCGCCTTCTCAATGCCCTGCTGGATCTGAACGCGGACATACATGCCCGGCAGCAGATCGCCATTGGGGTTGGGGAATTCACCGCGCAGCGTCACCTGGCCGGTGGTTTCATCCACCGCCGCTTCGGAGAACAGCAGGCGACCGGGAACCGGATAACGGCTGCCGTCATCAAACAAAAGGTTGACTTCGGCCTCGTTCTTGCCGGTCATCAGCTGGCCGTCCTGCAGCGCCTTGCGCAGGCGGATGAGATCGGCGGCCGGCTGGGTAAAGTCGGCATAGATCGGATCAAGCTGCTGGATCGTCGCCAGGCTTTCCGAACCGGTGGCGCTGACCAGCGCACCTTCGGTGATGCGCGCCCGGCCGATGACGCCGCTGATCGGGGCCTTCACATCGGCATATTGCAGGTTGAGCTTTGCTTCCGCGACACCGGCTTCGGCCACCGCCACTTCGGCATCGGCCTGCGCCAGCTGGGCAACGGCATTGTCGAATTCCTGCTGCGAGCCGACATTGGAGCGGCGCAGCTGCTGCTGACGGTCGGCCGTCTGCCGCGCCTGCAGTTGGGCGGCCTGCGCCCGGCGCAACGTGCCTTCGGCGCTATCGACACGCACCTGGAACGGCGCGGGATCGATGCG
The DNA here is from genome assembly GCF_047445855.1 of Rhizobium sp. BR 250. NCBI lineage: Bacteria > Pseudomonadati > Pseudomonadota > Alphaproteobacteria > Hyphomicrobiales > Rhizobiaceae > Rhizobium > Rhizobium sp. BR 250. Next base: position 134,599 of record NZ_JARWKW010000012.1, on the reverse strand, counting down.
GTACAAGACATCGCCTTCCTTCACCAGCGAGCCCTGCTCGAATACCCGCTCGACGATGATGCCCGAGACGCGCGGCCGCACTTCGGCAAGCCGCGTCGGCGCGATGCGTCCCGGCAATTCGTTGGTGATAGGCAGTTCTTCCGGCTTCACGGCCACGACCTTGACCGCGCCGGGCGGCGGTGCACCGGGCGCAGCGGCCTGCTCATCGCTACATCCGACCAGAACGATGCCAGTCAACAACACCGCTACGATCTGCCCAAATCTCTTCGCCATACTGCGCTCCGAATCCACAAAATAGGTCACATTTACATACATACTAAGACGTATGTAAAAACTTGGCAATGGAATTGTTGCAGCGCAAAAGCGCACTCACGCGCTTGTGAAGGGGTGTGCGACGGGGTGGAAACGACGTTGTGACCGGGAAAAGAAATCAGGAAGCGAACGCCGCAGCCAGGCGTTCTTCGCCGCCCCTTCGCTCGCAAAGGCGCTTAACGACCATTTCAATGATGCTCGTCGCGATCTATTCGAAAGGGGATGAAATAGATAATTGCCGGCCGAAACCGATATTGCTGCCGTTGCCGACATGCTGGCGACCTGCAGCACAGCTTGCACAACGCGCGCGCACCACACGGGCGGAGCTCGAGCTTATCGCACGCAACAGCATTGCACTGGTTCTCAAGGCGGCGGGTGCCAGCCCAACATCCTGGCTGCCTTCACCTGCCGGTTCAGGACAGGCGTTTCATCGAAGTGGCTTCCGGTTGCGGGCCGCTCTTCGTCGTATCGCTATTGTCGGCTGACCTGTTGCGGAGAGCCGCATAATAGGCGTTCTTCTGCTCGTACATGTTCATGTCGGCCCGGCGCACCAGCGATTCCATCGTCTCGCCGGCCTCGCTGGTCGCCACGCCCAGCGACAGGCTGAGCGGCGCGCTGGAATAGAACTGGTTGTTGATCTTCAGCAGTTCATAAACCGTATCGACCATGGCGGCGGCCACCTGCCTGTCGGCGCCGGGAAGAAGGATGGCGAATTCATCGCCGCCGATGCGCGCGGCATGGTTCGGCGCGGTCACCACGCCGTTCAACACCTCGCCCACCCGCCGCAGCAACGCGTCGCCGGCATCGTGGCCGAGCCTGTCATTAGCGTCCTTCAGGCCATTGAGATCGATGACGATGGCCGAAACCGGACGAAGCGCGCTGCGCTCCAGCCGGTTCAGCTCGTCCGAATAGAAGGCGCGGTTATGCAGCTTGGTCAGCACATCGTGCTTGCCGAGATATTCGAGATAGGCCTCGGCCTTCTTGCGCGCGGTAATATCGGTCAGCGCCACCTGCACCAGCGACCAATCCCGCTCATGGCCGGGGAAGACGGAAAAATGCAGGAGAAGGTGCCGTTCCGAACCGTCGAGCGCATAATTCACCACCTCGCGGTGGTGGGTGAGATTGCTGTTCCAAAGCTCGATCAGCTGTTCCCGGAACGGCTTTTCCATCTCGCCACGGAAGATATCGCCAAGCCGCTGCAACAGGACTTGCCGATCCGGCGCGCAGAACAGGTCGAGCGTCGCCCGGTTGACGTCGATCACCCGGATTTCGCTCATGCATTGCCGCACGAATTCCGGATGCACATCCATGAACACCCGAAAATCGACGATGCCTCGATCCCTCACCTCCTCGATCAGTCGCCGCACCCGGCTGAAATCCTCCACCCAGAGGGAGACCGGCGAATGTTTGAACATGCCCTCGGCATAACGGCGGTTGAGAAGCTCCTTGCGGCGGGCCTCTTCGCGCTCCGTCACATCCTCCGTGGTCAAAAGCAGCCGGCCGAGCGTGTCTTCATAGCCGGGTATGACCGCACCGCGCAGCTGGATATCGAGCCGGCTGCCGCCGAGCGAATAATTCACTGCGTTGCTGGTGAATTCCGTCCTGCCCGCCCAGAGTTCGGAAAGCTCGTTCACATGGCTTTCCAGCATGTCGTCGCGGAAAATCCGGTGCAGATTGTCAATGAGATGCGCCTGGTCGCGCGCTTCGAACAGTTCCAGCGTCTTGGCATTGACCTGGATGACGCGGATTTTCTGCGAACAGGTCGCCACCCGCGACAAATCCTCCAGAAGAAAGGCCCTGATATCCTCGACACCGTCAGCCCGCCAGATATCGAACTGGTTTTTCACATCGCTGAAATCCTCGATCCACATCGCCACGGGTGCAAGATTGAAGACATTGGTGTCGATCGTCTCATTCATACGGGCATTCTTTTCGGGGTAGCTGCAGGCGGATGCCGGAATGGTACGGAACGGCGACAGCCGTCCGCATAACCGGATTTATTAGGGATATTCGATTTAACGCAAGCATTTATCGCGCAAACCGCCGGATTGCGCGATAATTCACGGGTTTGAAGCGTGGAGGCCCCTTACCAGAGCTTCACGTGCCGGTTCACATCCTTGTAGAGTAGGTAACGGAACCGGCCGGGCCCGCCCGCATAACAGGCCTGCGGGCAATAGGCGCGCAGCCACATGAAATCGCCCGCCTGCACTTCCACCCAGTCTTCGTTGAGCCGGTAGACGGCCTTGCCTTCCAGCACATAAAGACCGTGTTCCATCACATGGGTTTCCATGAAGGGAATGGTCGCGCCGGGCTCGAAGGTAACGATGTTGAGATGCATGTCGTAACGCACGTCTTCCGGATCGATGAACCGGGTCGTCGCCCATTTGCCATCCGTATCCGGCATGGGTGACAGGGTGTTCTCGTCCTCATGCGTGAAGATTGCCGGCGGCGGCTCCAGACCATCGACTGCCTGAAACACCTTGCGGACCCAATGGAACTTGACGGGCGCCTTGCCGGAATTCCTGACCTGCCAGCGCGCACCGGCCGGCAGGAAAGCAAAGGACCCTTCCCGCAGGGCATGCTGCGCGCCTTCGAATATCACCGTCATCTCGCCTTCCACGACGAAGATCGCCGCTTGCGCCCTTTCGTCCGGCTCCGGCCGCTCACTGCCGCCGCCCGGCTGCACTTCAACGATATATTGCGCGAAGGTCTCGGAAAAACCGGTCATCGGCCGGGCGATGATCCAGGCCCGCGTGCCGGTCCAGTGCGGCAGCACGCTCGTCACGATATCGGACATGACGGTCTTGGGGATGACCGCATAGGCGGTCTTGAACACCGCCTTGCTCGACAGCAGTTCCGTCTGTCCCGGCAGACCGCCCATATCCGAATAATATCTCTTCATCTCAGCCATTCCATTCTGCAACGCATTCGGCGCGGATTCTTAAGGCTGAGGCGGGGTTTAATCAAATGGTTATTGGGGAGAGGCAGACGCGTTCTGATGGGAAGTCGCGACGACAACGACATCGGGCGCGACATCCCAGCGTATTTCTTCTTCCCGCCGGAGAAAAGGTGGCCCGAAGGGTCGGATGAGGGGGACTACGGCAGAGGTATGCGGGGAGCGAGCCCCCTCATCCCGCTGCCGCGACCCTCTCCCCGGCGGGGAGAAGGCGAAAGAGGCACCCACTCGCTCCCTGTGAACGAATATCAGGCGAAACTTTCTGTCTCAGCCCTTTTTCCGCATCGTCGCGTAGACGATATTGTGGTTCTCGCCGAAAAACACTTCCGCCTCGATGCTGGAAGGATCGGCGCTGGCATTGACGATCCGCCACATGTCCGCCTTGGAGCGCAGGAGCAGCGCCCAGTTCATGAAGGTTTCCATGTAGCCGTCGACGACGATATCTTCGGAGAAATTGGCGAAGAGGAACATGCCGCCGGGTTTCAGCATCTCCATGCAGCGCCGCGTCAGCTTGATCGCCACGCGGTCGTTCAGATAATCATAGAGGCCCGCCGCATAGATGAGATCGAAGGTGCCGAGCTCCTGTGTGCGCAGGACGATATCGCGCACGGACCCATCGATCGCCTCGACGCCGCTGCCGGCGAAATCCCGGGCAACGGAACCGACGCTGAGCGGATCCTGATCGAGCGCCACCCAGCGCTTGATCCTGCCCTCTTTCAGCGCCACGGACGCATCCGCCTCGCGCAAATGGCCGGAGGCGATGGTGAGGATTTCCGTCTCCTCGCCATGCCGGACCGCAGCCTCGTCAACGAAGCGCGTCAGCAGATCCCGCCGCTCGCGCACCGCGACCGACGAACTGGCATCCTTCGTATAATCGTAAAGGGCCGCACCAAGCGGCGTGGCCCTGTTCACCAGTTCGGCGACGCTGTTGTGGCCGTAGATGAAGTCGAGCAGTTGCGCGTCGCCGGAATAACCGCGTGGCTTTTCGAAGGACCAGCGCGTGAACGGATCCTCCAGAAAATAGTGCGACACGGAGTGATTCTGCACCAGGGGGATCAGTTCAGCCCACACGCTGGAGTGGAGCTTTTCGCGCAGAGCATGCAGCGCGCCCGCCGTTCTGTGTATTACATCATGTGCTGAAACACCATTGTCGAACTGCTGCTGTGCCAATTCGAGAATGAGCGCGATTTCTGCTTTCGCAACCGCGAACTGCTCATCGAATGTTTCCGTTCTGCGTGCAAAAATCTCTTTTGCGACAGTATCCGGGGTGATCAAACTTGCGCCGTCCAGAATTCTCTTCTTTACCCGCCTCACTTCAGCCTCCAGTATTAACACATTGTTAACTATACGTTTCTGGGAGGCGGATGGCCACTCGCTTTCGATTTTTCAGCGGTGTAGGGATACATTAGTGAATTAGCGTATTTTTTTGGTCACACTCGTGGGCAGAGGAAAAGCGGCTACGCGATTTAGTGAAACTTAATGTTGCGAACGTATGATGCGTTCTTCCTCTCTGTGCTTTCCGCTCGCAATGGAAGAGGTCGACAGGAACCCGCGCCGGGTGCGAGAGCACACGGAAAAGTGGAATAAGCAGTTACTTGATTAAGTATACGCAACACTATGGGAAAGTGCATGAAGCACACATTGGGAGAGGTGAGTGGACAGCAAGACTATCGGCAGCCGGATTCCCGGTTTTCTGATGAACTTCTTGCCCTTTACCAGCAGGAAGGTGAGCGCAGCCGCCGTGGTTCAATCCGGCGGGGCCTGTGGACCGCTGTTGTCATCTATCTGCTGTTTGCCGCGACCGACATCATTCTGATACCCGACGTCGCTTTTTATACCATTCTCGCACGCTTCTCGGTCGTCCTGTCATCGCTGCTGACACTGGAAATCCAGCTGCGCAGGGGCGCCAGCACCGCAGCGCTCGATCTTACCTGCGCGACCGCTCTCGTCATGGGATATATCGGCTGGCTTTTGCCTTCGCTGCTGACCGACAATATCGAAAACATGTCCTATTACATGGTTTTCGGGGCGATCTTCATGATGGGCGCCAACCTGTTCTTCACGTTCCGCTTCCATCTGTCGCTGGTGTCTTCGGGCATCATTCTCGTCACCTATTTTCTGGCGGCGACGCAGTTTCCCGAGGATGCCTTCTATAAGTTCGCTTTCGGCACCTTCTACATATCCTGTTTCGTCTTCACGTCTTACGTGAACTGGAACCTGAACCGCGAACGCTACCACGTCTTCGTCAACGGGCTGGAGGCCAAGGCCCAGCAGAAGGCGGCGGATGAGCGGGGCCAGGCGCTGCTGCGGCTTTCCAACACCGATTCCCTGACCGGCCTGCAGAACCGCCGCGCGATTGACCATCATCTGCGCCTCCTGTGGGACAACTGGAGCAGGAAGGAAGAGGGTTTCGCCGTCTTTCTGATCGACGTCGATTTCTTCAAGAAATACAACGACCGCTACGGCCATCAGGAAGGCGACAAATGCCTGGTGACGGTGGGCAACGCCCTGCAGGATGCGATCACCGACCACGGTGCCTCCATCGGCCGTTATGGCGGGGAGGAATTCATCGTGCTGGCGCCGTTCAAGTCCAAGCAGCAGGTGGGCGAGCTTGCCGAAACGATCCGCCGCACCGTCGAAGACCTGTCGCTCGCCCATGACCAGCGCCGGGACGGCACCTTCATCGTCACGGTCAGCATCGGCGCCTCCTTCACCCGCCCCAATCCGGACGGCAAGCTGGAGAAGATCATCAACGAAGCCGACCGGGCGCTCTATATCGCCAAGGGCAACGGCCGCAATTGCATGAAGCTGTTCGATCCCGACGACCCGCAGACCAGCGACGAGACGGAGAACATTGCCGCGCTGCTGAAGATCGCCATTGCGGAAAACCTCGTCTCCCTCGTCTATCAGCCGATCCTCAACATCTCGACCAACGAGACGGCGGGTGTTGAAGCGCTGATGCGGCTTCGCCTGCTGGACGGCAGCCCTGTTTCACCCGGCATCTTCATTCCGATTGCCGAGCGCACCGGCACGATCATGGAACTGGGCCTGTGGACCATCAAGACCGTCTGCAAGCAGCTGCTGGCCGATGACCGGGTGGCTGTCGTCAGCGTCAACGTCTCGCCCATGCAGCTGAAAAACCCCGGTTTCTCCACCTCGGTGGCCGCCATCCTCGTGGAGGCAGGCATTGCCGGCAACCGGCTCGCCTTCGAAATCACCGAAGGCGTCGACATGGAAATGCATTCCGACGTGCTGCGTTGCCTGAACGACCTGAAGACGCTTGGCATCAATATCTGGCTCGATGATTTCGGAACCGGTTTCGCCGGCCTTTCATGGCTGCGCATGACGGATTTCGATACCGTCAAGATCGACCGCTCCTTCCTGCAGGACAGCAACACGCCGCGCGGCCGGGCAATGCTGCAGGACATGATCCGCCTCATCCGCAATCGCGGCCACAAGATCCTCATCGAAGGCGTGGAGACGGAGGAGCAATTGAGGCTCGTGCGCCAGATGGAGATCGATTACGCACAGGGCTATTATATCGGCCGTCCCGTCCTCGCCGAAAGGCTGGGCGCGGCGGCAACGCCCTATCCGCGCCCCAACATGCTGCTGCGCCCCGCCTGATCTCGCGATGGCGGCCAGCCGCCGGCCGCCTTAATGATAGGCGGGTGGCGTGATCGAGAATTTCGCCGCAAGCTCCGAGAAGGCTGCCCGTGTAACGGGATCGACAGGCGCACCTTCCCTCTCCCGTTTTGCCGCCACGGCCCATTCCCTGTCGCCCGGCGCCATGACCTTGCAATCGTCCCGGGCCGGCGATCCCCGCAGCACTTCGAGATAACGTTTCATCCCTTCATCGAACACGTCGCGTTCCAGGAAGGCCTCCGGCTTCAGCGCCAGGACGAAGGCTCCGAGCCCGCGCGGCGTCGAAAAATCCGGCCCGCCCATGGGGGCGAGATCGAAGCTGAGCTTCATGCCGGAGAGAACCGCGCTGAAAATCTCGACCACGCCCGCCAGCGCCGCCCCCTTGAAACCAAATTCGCCACCGACCGGGGCAAGCATCTCAACGGCATTGGGATCGCGCGTATCCACGCCATCGCCATTCGAGGCAACACCCTGCGGCAGTTGCTGGCCAAGGCTCCGGTAAAGCAGGACGCGATTATAGGGCACGGCGCTGGTGGCCATATCGAGAAGCCAGGGCATGTCGTCCACCGCCGGCACACCGACCGCGATGGGGTTGGTGCCATGGAACCGCATGGCACCATCATGCAGACGCACGAAACTGTCCGAATTGCAGAAGGCGAGGCCGATATAGCCCTGCCTGGCCGCTTCCAGCGCATAGGCACCGGCGGGGCCGAAATGCGAGGAGTTGCGGATCGCCACCGCGCCGATACCGAATTTCCCGGCAAGCGCCATGGCATTCTCCATGGCCGCATAGGTGGCGCGGGCGCCATGGGCGTGGTCGGCATCGAGCGTTTCCACCGCGCCGAAGCCGGACACGCGGTTGATCCGCGGCCGCCGATTGAGGCGCCCGCCTTCAAGTGCGGTGACATAATGGGCGAGCAGGCGAACGCCGTGGCTGTCTACACCGAGCCTTGTGCCGTGAATCATCGCCCGGGTCGCCGCCTCGGCGGTTTCCTCATCGGTACCGACGGCCAGGAAAACGGCGCGGCAAAACCGCTCCAGCTCAGAAAGCCTTGCCAGAACGGTGATGTTTTCATTGCTGTGTGACATGAGGGGGAAATCCTCCCAATTCCAGAATCCGTGTGGCACAGGCTAGTCACGGGGCGCGTTTTTGCAATGGAGTTCGTGCGAAAAACCCGGATAAACGCAACGGGATACGGCACGCGCTCACATCCGTCATTCCGGGCTTGGGGGAAGATTTCCGAGATGCGGGGCGTTCTTGCGAACACGTCAACACCGTCAGCCGATCGCAGATCCCCGGGGTAAGCCCGAGGATCACGGAGGCGTATTTGGCAAATGTCGCCATTCATCTGGCGGCGCCCCTATGTTCGAAGCTTAGTTACTCCGAACATCCTTAAGCCAATGCGACGATCAATCGTCCGCAGCCATGGTGTCGTATGCACCACGCTCGCCGGCGATGATGGCGCGCTTGCCGACATGGTTGGCCGGACCGACGATGCCTTCCTGCTCCATGCGCTCGACCAGCGAGGCAGCGCGGTTATAACCAACGGACAGGCGGCGCTGGATATAGGAGGTGGAGCACTTCTTGTCGCGCATCACCACCTTGACGGCCTTTTCATAAAGATCGTCACTGTCATCCTCGCCCATGGCGGTCTTGTCGAAGACGGCGGCTTCCTCTTCCGCCTCTTCTTCGCCCTCGTCGGCGTCTTCCGTCACGGTGCCGAGATATTCCGGACGACCCTGCGTCTTCAGATGCGCCACAACCTTTTCCACTTCCTCATCGGAAACGAAGGGGCCGTGGACACGGGCGATGCGGCCGCCGCCCATCATGTGCAGCATGTCGCCCTGGCCGAGCAGATGCTCTGCGCCCTGTTCGCCGAGGATGGTACGGCTGTCGATCTTCGAGGTCACCTGGAAGGAGATGCGGGTCGGGAAATTCGCCTTGATCGTGCCGGTGATGACATCGACCGAGGGACGCTGGGTAGCCATGATGAGGTGGATGCCGGCGGCGCGCGCCATCTGCGCCAGACGCTGGATCGCCCCTTCGATCTCCTTGCCGGCGACCATCATCAGGTCGGCCATCTCGTCGACGATGACGACGATGTAAGGCATCGCCGTGAGGTCCATTTCCTCCTGCTCGTAGACCGCTTCGCCAGTGGCGCGATCAAAGCCGGTCTGCACGTTGCAGAATACGGTCTCGCCCTTGGCGCGGGCTGCTGCCGCCCTTGCATTATAACCGTCGATATTGCGCACGCCGAGACGCGACATCTTGCGATAACGGTCTTCCATTTCGCGCACGGCCCATTTCAGCGCCATGACCGCCTTTTTCGGATCGGTGACCACAGGCGTCAGAAGATGCGGGATGCCGTCATAGACCGAAAGCTCGAGCATCTTCGGATCGACCATGATGAGGCGGCACTCTTCCGGCTTCAGACGATAGAGCAGCGACAGGATCATGGTATTGATGGCGACCGACTTACCGGAACCGGTGGTGCCGGCGACGAGCAGATGCGGCATCTTTGCCAGTTCGGCGATAACCGGTTCGCCGCCGATGGTCTTGCCGAGGCAGAGCGCGAGTTTCTGGCGGGTTTCGCTGTAATCCGTCGCTTCGATCAGTTCGCGCAGATAGACCGTTTCGCGCACCGGGTTCGGCAGCTCGATGCCGATGACATTGCGGCCGGGCACGACAGCGACACGCGCCGACAGCGCCGACATGGAGCGAGCGATATCATCCGAAAGACCAATGACGCGCGAAGACTTCACACCGGGGGCAGGTTCGAATTCGTAAAGCGTCACCACCGGACCGGGACGGACATCGATGATTTCGCCCTTGATGCCGAAATCTTCCAGCACGCTTTCGAGAAGCCCGGCACTCTGTTCCAGCGCTTCGGGCGTCATGGTCGTGGTCTGCTGGACACGGGCTTCCTGCAGAAGATCAATGGAGGGATACTCATATTCCCCGTCCGCAAAGACGGGCGCTTCGCGGAACATCGGCTGCGAGGCCTGAATGGGGGCGCGGGCGGTGAAACGCGGCTCGGCCGCAATTCTCTCCACCGGTTGAACCTGTTCCACAGGTTGCTGCAGTTCGGCAACCACAGGCGTTTCCGCCACGGGCTGCGGCACGACTTCCTGTTCGGGAACCGTCATGGCGGCAGGAAGAACGGCATGACGCACACCGATCTCACGATAAAGCCTGATCGCGGAACCGCCCGGCACGGTGACGACCGGCGGCTCGGCCGAAAGCACGATGGCAGGGGCTGCGAGCTGCGTGGGGGCAACCGGCGCGACAGCCACAGGCGCGGTAACGACGGAATTTGCAGGCACGGCGCGCGCGGACTCCGACACGCCTTCGCCAGCGCTTTCAGGCAGATCGAGCGTCATCACTTCCCAGAACAGCTCATCCGGCAGATGGGCGGCGAAAGCGGGAATGGTCGCCTGCGGTATGACGGCCTGAACCGCATCAACAAGCGGCACGATGGTTTGCGGTTGAACCGGCGAATACACCTGATGGGGAGCTGCCTCCACGGCAATCGCAGTTTCCGCCCGCGCCGGCATTTGTGCAGCGGCGGCGGCCTCTTCCGCCTGCTTGCGGGCAAGCTCCAGCCGCAATTTATAGGTCAGTGCCCGTGCACCCCGCGCATCCGGCGGCTGCGGCAGAAATGGCATGCGCGGCGGCGCTACGCGCTGCTCCGCCGGCTTCACCGCTGGCTGGGAGACGGAAACGGCGTCCTGCGGCACAGTCTGCTGCTGCATCATCGCCTCCGGCTCCGCCGTTTCAGGCAGAGCGACCGTGGTGATGTCCTCTTCCGGTATGTGGGGCGTCTCAACCGGCATGCGGCGGGCAAAGGCGCTTTCCGGCGTGCGGGTGAAACGGACATTCGGACCGAGTACGAAAGCATTCTGCCAACCGGGCATCTCAGCGCGGCCTTCAATGGCGTCGGCTGCGCTGATATCGGCATTCGGCCGGGGTGCGACACCCGCCTTCATCGCCGCCGTCTGCTGGCCGGCAGCGGTGTGGCCGCCGGCATGACGAGCCTTCTCGCTCCCCTCCCCTACGCTATTGGACGAATTCTGGAATCTGGATCGGGAGAAGCTCATGGCAGCGTGCACACTCATCATAAACGTACATATTTCGGTCCCTTTGAAATAGAAAATAAAGGTTAATTACCCCTTTCCAAACCGTGGCGCCGGGGCATATTTTCCTGCGACCGAACGGCGCGATATCAAATCAAGCAATTGTTTTATTTTATTAATTCCATTTTTCGAGACGGAATATTTACCGGTGCGCCGAAAGAAAGCGGTCCAACCGATCGCGAGCCTGAGGACAACGCCCGAAAACCTTCCTCCGTCATGCTCGAGCCTGTCCAGAGCATCTGCAACGTATTGATTTTACGATACATGATTGGCTCTCCCCGGGACAGGCAGAGGATGGTGCCACGTGCCGTGGATGGCTGTCGGCAATCTGCGAGGTGATTGTGCGTAAAGCATACTGTTTCTCCAAACAGCCCCGCAACGTAAAAACATTGCTGTAAAGCCAGTGATTTAACGTGGACACTGCCGAGGTTGCAGTCTTAAGATCGGGCAGGCCGCGGCCCCGCGGAAAGGCCCGCCCACCCTCGTTTCCGGAGTGAATTCATGTCGCCTGTCCACTTGTCCCGCCGTTCGCTTCTCAAGACCACGCTCGCTCTTGCCGCAACCACGGGACTGGCGGGCATCGCGGCCGCCCAGCAGGCGGCACCGGGCGGACGGTTGATCGTCGCAGCCGATTCGGAACCGAAGAACCTCAATCCGGCCATCGTCGCCTCCAACGGCGTGTTTTACATCGCAAGCAAGATCATCGAGCCGCTGGCGGAAGCCTCCTTCAATGGCAAGGACGGGCTGGAGCCACGGCTTGCCACCGAATGGCAGGGATCGGATGACGGCTTGAGCGCCACATTCAAGCTGCGCGAAGGCGTGACCTGGCATGACGGCAAGCCATTCACCTCGGCAGATGTGGCCTTTTCGGCGCTTTCCGTCTGGAAACCACTGCAAAATCTCGGCCGGCTGGTCTTCGCCAATCTCGAAAAGGTGGAAACGCCTGATGACCACACGGCCATCTTCCGCTTTTCCAAGCCCACGCCGTTCCAGCTCATCCGCAATGCGCTGCCGGTCGTCACCAGCGTCGTGCCGAAACATCTTTATGAAGGCACCGATATCGCCACCAATCCGGCCAATACCAAACCGGTCGGCACCGGGCCTTTCGTCTTTGCCGAATATAAGCCCGGTGAATATTATCGCCTGACCCGCTATGCGAATTACTGGAAGAAGGATGAGCCGCAGCTCGAAGAGATCATCTATCGTGTATTGCCGGACCGGGCGGGCGCGGCCTCCGCGCTCGAAGCGGAGGAAATCCAGCTGGCCGCCTTTTCCGCCGTGCCGCTGGCCGATCTTGACCGTATCTCCAAGGTTCCGGGCATCAAGGTGATTGCCGATGGTTACGAGGCGCTGACCTATCAGCTCGTCGTGGAAATCAACCATCGCCGCAAGGAACTGGCCGATCTCAAGGTGAGAAAAGCCATCGCCCACGCCATCGACAAAAAATTCGTCATCGACAAGGTTTTCCTCGGTTATGCCACGGCATCCACCGGTCCGGTGCCGAAGAACGCGCCGGAATTTTACACCGACGATGTCGAGACCTATGATTTCGATGTGGCCAAGGCCAACGCCCTGCTGGACGAGGCGGGTTATCCGCGCGGCGCGAACGCAACGCGTTTTTCGCTGAAGCTTCTGCCGGCGCCCTATTTCAACGAAACCAAGCAGTTCGGTTCCTATCTTCGTCAGGCGCTTCAGCAGATCGGCATCGAAGCCGAGCTGGTCAATAATGACTCCGCCGCGCACCAGAAGGCCGTTTATACCGATCATGCCTTCGATCTTGCCATCGCGCCGCCGGTCTTCCGCGGCGATCCGGCGATTTCCACCACCATTCTCGTGCGTTCCGGTATTCCGGCCGGTGTCGGCTTCTCCAATCAGGGCGGTTACGAAAACAAGGCGCTGGACGACTTGATCGACAAGGCGGCAGTGACGGTGGACACGGCGGCGCGCACGGCGCTCTACAGGGATTTCCAGAAACAGGTCGCCGCCGATCTGCCGCTGATCAATGTCGCCGAATGGGGCTTCATCACGGTGGCGCGCGATACGGTCAAACATGTCGCCAGCAATCCCCGCTGGGCCGTTTCCAACTGGGCGGATACGGCGGTCGACACCTGAGGACACGTCGTGAAACGCGCAGCGACATTGCTGAAGCGAAGGGCAGTCAGCGCCATTCCGGTGCTGCTGATCGTTCTCATCTTCACCTTCGTGCTGCTTGAAAATGCATCTGGAGACGCCGTGGATGCCTATCTGGTCTCCATCGGCGGCGGCGATGCCGGGCTCAGGGATGTGTTGCGCGAGCAATATGGCCTGAACGGTTCGATGTTTGCCCGTTTCTGGCTCTATGCCAGCTCGGTGCTACGGCTCGATCTTGGCTGGTCACTCGCCTTCGACCGGCCGGTGCTGGGGCTGATCCTCGAGCGGCTGCCGAACACGCTTCTCCTGATGGGCAGCGCCACGGCGCTCGCCTTCATCCTCGGCACCGCGCTCGGCATCATCGCCGGCGCGCGCCCCGGCGGGCTGACGGACCGTGTGCTCTCCACGCTGTCGCTCACGCTTTATGCTACGCCGGGCTTCTGGCTCGGCCTCGTTCTCGCCATCGTCTTTGCCGTACAACTGAAGTGGCTGCCCACCTCCGGCATCGAAACCATAGCATCGGGCAAGCAGGGATTTGCAAGGGCGCTGGATGTTGCCCGCCATCTCGTGCTGCCCGTCGCCAGTCTCGGGCTGATCTATATGGCGCTTTTCCTGCGCGTCATGCGCACCGCTATGGCGGCGATCTGGCCGCTGGATTTCGTGCTTTTCGCCAAGGCCAAGGGGCTTTCGAAACGACGGATCGTGCTGCGCCATGTCGCCCGCAATGCCGCGCTGCCGCTCGTCACCGTGCTCGGCCTGCAGGCCGCAACCATGCTGGGCGGCAGCGTGGTGATTGAAAGTGTCTTTGCCATTCCCGGTTTCGGCCGGCTGGCGCAGGAGGCCGTCAGCGGCCGCGACACACCGCTTTTGATGGGCATCATCCTGACCAGCGCCGTCTTCGTCATCCTCGTCAATCTCGCCGTCGACATTCTCTATGCCGTGCTCGATCCGCGCATCGGCAGCGGGGAGCAAGAGGCATGAGTTTATTTTTCCGGCTCCTGCGCAGTTTCGAAGGTACTGCGGGCGTCATCATTCTGGCGCTGCTTGCAGCAACGGCGTTTGCCGCTCCCCTTGTTTTTCCGGGCGACCCGCTCGCCATCGTCGGCGAGCCGCTGATTGCACCCTTTACGAATGCGGCCCTGCCGCTCGGCACTGACCGGCTGGGCCGCGACGTGCTGGCAGAACTTGCCCATGGCGCGCAGGCATCCTTGCTCGTCGGCATGGGTGCTGCCGCCGCCGCGCTGATGATCGGCACCGTCATCGGCACGATTGCCGGATTTGCCGGTGGCCTCGTGGACGAGGCGCTGATGCGCGTCACCGACGCCTTCCAGATCGTGCCGAATTTCCTGCTCGCGCTCGCCTTCGTCAGCACCATCGGCCCCTCCATGCCCATCGTCATCCTCGCCATTGCGCTTGGCGCATGGGCGGATCCGGCGCGGCTGATGCGGGCGCAGGTCTTGAGCATTCGCGAGCGCGACTATGTGCAATCCGCCCGCGCCATCGGCATGCATCCGCTGGAAATCGCGTTCCGGCAAATATTGCCCAATGCGCTGCCGCCTGTTCTGGCGCTCGCCGCCATCATCGTCGCTGCCGCCATCCTCACCGAAGCCGCATTGTCCTTCCTCGGGCTTGGTGATCCGAATATCGTCACCTGGGGTTCGATGATCGCGGAAGGACGCAATGTCCTGCGTTCTGCGGCGTTTTTATCCGTCATTCCCGGTATCGGCCTGCTGGTCACGGTTCTCGGCGTCTATCTTCTCGGCGAAGGCGTCAATCGGGCGATGGCAACGAGGAGGCAAACGCAATGAGCGGCAAGGCCCTTTGCCGGATCGACGATCTCCACGTTCGCTATGCGGCAAGCGAAGCGCCGGCGCTGCGGGATATTTCGCTGACGATCCGGCAGGGGCAGAGACTGGCGATCATCGGTGAAAGCGGCTCGGGAAAATCCACGCTCGGCAAGGCAATCGCCGGGCTTCTTCCCGGAAGCGCGCGGGTTTCAGGCGATATCTCCTGGAGCCGCGACAGCGGCATCTTCGCCGGCAGGCCAATGCCAGGGCGCGATATCGGCACGATCTTTCAGGACACCGGCGCGACGCTGAACCCGGTCCTGACGATCGGCGAACAGGTGGCGGAAGGTGCCGTACGGCATCTCGGCCTTTCCTGGAGGCAGGCGCGTGATCTTGCCCGCGACCTTCTGGAACGGGTGCGGCTGTCGCATCCTTCCCATCTGCTTGCCGCCTATCCGCATCAGCTTTCCGGCGGGCAAAGGCAGCGCGTGGCGATTGCCGCCGCCATTGCCGCCAACCCCACGATCCTGATCGCCGACGAGGCGACGAGCGCGCTGGACACGGTGACCCAGGCAGCCATCGCCGCGCTGCTGGATAATCTGGTGCGCGAGGGAAACAGAACGCTGGTCTTCATTACCCATGATATCGGCCTTGCCTCCAGCCTTGCCGACGAGATCGCGGTTCTGCGCGCTGGACAGCTGGTGGAGCACGGACCGACGCGGAGTGTGCTTTCCGCGCCCGCCCATGAGTATACGCGCGCGCTGCTTGCCGATTATCTCGATCTCTCCACGCCACCGCTCATCAGCGAGGCCGCGTCATGAACGAAGCCCTTCTGAACGTTGACGGACTGTCGAAGACCTATCGCACCGGCGCAAGAACGGTTTCGGCGCTTTCCGAAATCTCCTTTTCGCTTCAGCCCGGCGAAACGCTGGGCCTTGCCGGCCCCTCCGGCTGCGGGAAATCGACGCTGGCGCGCGTTCTGATGCGGCTGATCCCAGCCGATGCGGGAACCGTCCATTTCGATGGCCGCGACTGGCTGGCGCTTGACGGCACTGAGTTGCGCGCGGCACGGCGGCAGATGCAGATGGTGTTTCAGGATACGCATGGCGCGTTCAATCCGCGTGCCAGTGTCGAGGACGCCATAAGCGAGCCGCTGCGCATCCATCGCATTGTCGAAAGACGCGAATGCGCAGCGGAAATCCGCCGCCTTCTCGACCGCGTCGGCCTGCCCGCCGCCTATGCCGGCCGTTCGGTCTTCGAGCTTTCCGGCGGCCAGAGGCAACGTGTCGCGATCGCACGCGCCATCGCGCTCAAACCGTCGCTTCTCATTCTGGATGAAGCCGTATCGGCGCTCGACGTTTCGGTGCGCCGGCAAATCCTCGAACTGCTGGTGGAAATACAGCGGGAAACGGCGGTTTCCTGTATTTTCGTTTCCCATGATCTCGCGGTCATCCGCACCGTCTGCCACCGCGTCGCCATCATGGAGGCGGGGCGGATCGTCGAAATCGGCAGGACCGCAAATATCGTTGCCGCACCACAATCCTCGACCGCCAGAACCCTGATCGAGGCCGCGCCGCGGCTGACCGTCACCACGCAAGGATAAGACATGCCCACCCCGGATTACGCATTGCTGCTCGACCCGCCCGCTTTTCCCGCAGAGCGCTACGCCGTGCTGGCCGACCGGCTGGCCGCACTGATGGGCACGGAGAACGACGTGCTGCTGATACAGGCGGAAGCCGTGCTGGCACTTGAGGCGGCGGCCACCAGCCTTGCGCGGCCGGGCCTAAAAGCGCTCAACATCGTCACCAGCCCCTATGGCGCATGGTTCGGCGGCTGGCTGGAACGGGGCGGCGCGACGGTGCGCAACCTGACCGCCAGCCCGGCAAAACCCATCACGCTTCAGGAAGTCGAGCGAGCACTGGACGAGGGTCCGGACTTCGATCTTCTCGCCATCGTCCATGCGGAATCGGCAAGCGGTATTCTCAACCCCCTGCCCGCCATTGCAGCGCTCGCCCGGGAAAGGGGTGTCGTCACCCTCGTCGATGCCGTAGCCTCCATCGGCGGCCATGCCTTCGAGGTCGACCGGCTGAGCGTCGATATCGCCGTCATCGGCCCCCAAAAGGCGCTGGCCGGCCCGGCCGGAATCTCCGCCATTTCCGTCAGCGAGAGGGCATGGGCGCTTCTTTCGCATGGTCAGGCCCCGGCAAACTCCATGCTCTCGCTCATGGACCAGAAGAAGCTCTGGCTCGATGCCGGTCGCGGCGCGCTGCCCGGAACGCCGGCACCGCTGGAATTCTACGCGCTGGAGGCAGCGCTCGACCGGATAGAGGCGGAAGGTCTCACATCCGCAAACGAACGCCACGAACGGGCGGCGGCCGCCACCCGCAACGCCATCAGGGCGCTTGGCATCCCGACATGGGTGGAGGAGGCACATGCTTCAGCGCTGGTTTCCACGGCGATCCTGCCGGATAGGGTCGAAGCTAGGGCGTTTCTCGCCGCTGCCTCCAGGCAGCAGGGCGCGGATATTTCCGGCGGGGTCGGCCCCGGCGCGGAGCGGCTGATAAGGCTCAATCACACTGGCCGCCGTGCAAACCCGCATGCGGTGAAAGCCAATATCGCCGCCCTCTCGAGCGCCCTGAAAAGCCTCGGCCATGCCGCAGATACCGATTCCGCGCTGGAAGCCGCCGAAAAAACCTATTCCGACACCGCTGCGAACGGCGCTTGACGATGCCAATAAACGTTCATTGCGCGAAATTCGTCAGCGGTGGAATGTCAGTCACAACATTGTTGTTAAAAATAGTAGACAAATTCCCCGGCCAATCTTGACGAAATCATGGCAAGGCGCGAAACTTAACGCACTGTTAACTCGCGTGAAGAAGGGAAACGGCCATGGTAGCAGGGTTCAACATGCTCTCCTTTGACCTCTTTGGCATCGGCCGAAGAATGCCCGTCATAAACGAGCGGGTGGAGACCGATTTTCAGGACAAGACTCCGCGCAGACCGGATGACGAGTCGAACGATGACGACCGCGATCAGGAATATGAACTGTTCTTCTGGTCGCTTTATCCGGTGATCTGAGTTTCCGGCGCGGGTCGGTGACGGGTCGGACTGCGGTTTTTGGCACCGGCGCTGAGCCTTGCCAGGAACGTCCGGTTCATTCAATGATTGGCGCATGCGCCGGTCCGGAAACGAAAAAAACTCTGCAAACAGAGACCTGAAACTGCTGCGACGCCTTCTGCGCGCCAAGGACCATATGGACTCGGCACCGCATGAGGCGTGGCCTGTTTCACGCCTTGCGAGCGTCAGCGGCGCCTCGCAGGCCCATTTCGCAAGATCGTTTCGCGATGCCTTCGGCATACCCCCACACCGTTATCTGCTGACCCGCCGGGTCGAGCGCGCCGTGGCGCTGTTGCGTGACACGGATCTTCCTATCATCGACATCGCCTTGCAGACCGGCTGGAACAGCATCGGCACATTTGGCCGCGTTTTCCGTGATGTGACCGGGGAAAATCCGAGTGAATTGCGGCGGCGAATGCGGGTTTCGCCGGGTGATCTTGAACATGTTCCCCATTGCTTCGTCAGCGCCGCCCATCGCCCCCATCTCAAAATGGCAGTTTCGGAGAAGCGCCGGGAGACGAAAAGCGGTAGGCACGACGAGCAAAAGGGAGATAGCTCATGAAAAATGGTGTTCAAGTCGTCGGGCTTTATGTTCATGACCAGGACGAAGCGTTGCAATTCTATGTCGAGAAAGTTGGCTTTCGAGTGCATACGGACGCACGCAATGGCGATTATCGCTGGTTGACCGTCCAGCACCCGGACCAGCCTGACTTCCAGCTGGGCCTGTTTCAGCCGCAGGCCCCGACCGTTGACGAGGCGACGGCGCAAAACCTGAACGAAGCCGTGGCCAAGGGCGCGATGCCGCCGCTGGTTCTGGTGGTCGAGGATTGCCAGAAAGCCTTTGACGCCATGCACAGGCGCGGCGTCGAATTCACCCAGGAACCCATCGCCCGCTACGGCTCGGTGGATGCGAGCTTCCGCGACCCTTCCGGCAATGGCTGGAAGCTCGTTCAGGCCCGTTGAAGCGCCGATGTGTCACATTCCATCATGGATGCTTTTTCTTGGGGGCAACTTTGATCTCGCGAAACTGGATAAGGCAGGGCCATCGATGGCTGGGCATTCTGCTGACCGTCACCATTCTGGCGAATTTCGCTTCGATGGCCTTCGGCCCGACGCAACCGGTGATCATTTATGCCCCGCTGATGCCGTTGACTTTGCTTGTTTTCAGCGGGCTGTACATGTTCTTCCTGCCATATCCGGGAAAGCCGCAGGCCCCTTCGAGAAAGTAAGCAGATAAGCGACGGGCTGGCTCCCGCGGTTGCGGAAAACGTTACTCAAAATGTTTCAGCCCCGGGGTTGAGCCCGGGGCTGATTGAAAAAAGCGATCCGCCGAAACGGCCCTGCCTTTAGTGGTTGTCGCGCGGCAGGCCCTTGGTCTGGGCAATGCGCTGGTACTTGACGGCCGGTTCCAGAACCGCGCCGGTTTCCATCTGACTGACGATGCCGCGCTGGATTTCCTGCCATGGCGTCTGGTGGTCGGGGAACTTGTAACCGCCCTGAGCCGTCAGCGCTTCGTAACGCTTGGCCAGTTCCTCGCCGGAAATCAGGATATCCGCCTTGCCGCGACCCACATCGATACGGACGCGGTCACCCGTCTGCAACACGGCCAGACCGCCGCCAGCCGCTGCTTCCGGCGAGGCATTGAGGATGGATGGGCTGCCCGACGTGCCGGACTGGCGGCCATCACCGATGCAGGGCAGCGAACTGACGCCTTGCTTCAAAAGATAATCCGGCGCGCGCATGTTCACCACTTCCGCCGCACCCGGGTAACCGATCGGACCGGCGCCGCGCATGAACAGAATGGTGTTGGCGTCGATATTCAGCGACGGATCGTCGATGCGGTGGTGGTAATCCTCCGGACCGTCGAACACCACGGCGCGGCCTTCGAAGGCTTCCGGATCGTTCGGGTTGGAGAGGTAACGGCCACGGAATTCTTCCGAGATCACGCTTGTCTTCATGATGGCCGAAGAGAACAGGTTGCCGCGCAGAACGCGGAAGCCGGCACGCTCCTTGAGCGGCTGCTCATAGGGGCGAATGACCTTCTCGTCCTCGATGATCGCGCCGCGGCAATTGTCGCCGATGGTCTTGCCGTTGACGGTCATGGCGTCTTCCATGATCAGTCCCTGGCTCATCAGCTGGTTGACGACAGCGGGTACGCCGCCGGCATGGTAATAATCCTCGCCGAGATATTCGCCGGCCGGCTGCAGGTTGACGAGCAGCGGTACGTCTTCGCCATAGGTCTGCCAGTCATCCACCGTCAGCTCGACGCCGACATGGCGGGCAAGGCCATTGAGATGGATCGGCGCATTGGTGGAGCCGCCGATGGCCGAATTGACGCGGATGGCGTTGATGAAGGCATCCTTGGTCATGATGTCGGAAGGCTTCAGGTCTTCCTTGACCATTTCGACGATACGCAGGCCGGTGAGGTAGGAGACTTCCTGACGGTCACGGTATGGCGCCGGAATGGCGGCGGAGCCGGGAAGCTGCATGCCGAGCGCTTCGGCGAGCGAGTTCATGGTCGTTGCCGTGCCCATGGTGTTGCAATAGCCGGTGGACGGGGCCGACGAGGCGACGAGCTTGACGAAGCCCTGGTAGTCGATCTCACCCTTCGCCAGCAATTCGCGGGCCTTCCAGACGATGGTGCCGGAGCCGGTGCGTTCACCACGGAACCAGCCGTTCAACATGGGGCCGACGGAAAGGGCGATGGCCGGGATGTTGACGGTGGCCGCCGCCATAAGACAGGCAGGCGTGGTCTTGTCGCAGCCGATGGTCAGAACGACGCCATCGAGCGGATAACCGTAAAGCACTTCCACGAGGCCGAGGTAAGCAAGGTTGCGGTCGAGACCCGCCGTCGGGCGCTTGCCGGTTTCCTGGATCGGGTGGACCGGAAATTCGATTGCAATGCCGCCCGCTTCACGAATACCTTCACGCAGGCGGTTCGCCAGCTCCAGGTGGTGGCGGTTGCAGGGCGAAAGGTCCGAACCCGTCTGCGCGATACCGATGATCGGGCGGTCGGACTGAAGCTCGGCCTGGCTGAGACCGAAGTTCATGTAACGCTCGAGATAAAGCGCGGTCATGTCCGCATTGGCGGGGTTGTCGAACCAGGCGCGCGAGCGCAGCTTGCCCTGAGTTGCAGGAAGATTATCGGATGTCGTCATGATGCGGGTCTCCAGCCGGAAGTGGCCAACGGTAAAATATTACGAATTGCGACAAGCTTATGTTGTGCGCAAGAAAAATGGAATCAGCGTCTCGGAGATCACGCATAACCGACAGTGCAGGCCCAGACGAGTGGCATTAGGCTGCTCTTCGGCTTTAACCGAATATTTTTCGGCATTTACGGCCATCGCGGGACTGCGCAACGGAATCTCCCTCCCTATTTTGCCGGCTCAATCGTGGTCCTGCGACCGATAAATCCCGACAAAAAACATCTTCTTATTTGTATTACTATTAGACGTTACCGCACCCTGTCAAGCGATATGGCATTTGACGAAGCGGCAATGCCGGTTGTTCAAACCAGAAAACATGAAATGCTTATTATATTGATTTTCATTGATTTATTTCAGAATCCCGCACTCAGAATGTCACTTTAAAATTGAAATATGCGAAAATGCCCCTTTTCAAGAGTATTACTATATGCTCATAGTGTGGCCGTCACGCTGACATCATCTCTGGGAGGAATAAGATGAGAAAAGCTCTCGCGACAGCCACTGTCGCCGTTTCGCTGTGCCTTGCATCCAGTGTTTCCGCAAAATCGCTCACCGTCGGCTTCTCGCAGATCGGTTCGGAATCCGGCTGGCGCGCGGCCGAAACCACCGTCACGAAACAGCAGGCCGAAAAACGCGGCGTCACGCTGAAATTCGCCGATGCGCAGCAGAAGCAGGAAAACCAGATCAAGGCCGTTCGCGGCTTCATCGCGCAGGGCGTGGATGCGATCCTGATCGCACCCGTCGTCGCAACCGGCTGGGACGCCGTGCTGAAGGAAGCCAAGGAAGAAAAAATCCCTGTCATCCTGCTCGACCGCCAGATCGAGGCTTCGGACGATCTTTACCTGACCGCTGTCACCTCGGACCAGGTCCACGAAGGCAAGGTTGCCGGCGACTGGCTGGTCAAGGATGTCGGCTCGAAGGACTGCAAGGTCGTCGAACTTCAGGGCACGACCGGCTCTTCCCCTGCCATCAACCGCAAGAAAGGCTTCGAAGAAGCCATTGCTTCGCACAAGAACATCAAGATCGCGCGTTCGCAGACCGGCGATTTTACCCGCACCAAGGGTAAGGAAGTGATGGAAAGCTTCATCAAGGCCGAAGGCGGCGGCAAGGATATCTGTGCCGTCTATGCCCACAATGACGATATGGCCGTCGGCGCTATCCAGGCCATCAAGGAAGCCGGTCTGAAGCCCGGAACCGACATCAAGGTCGTCTCCATCGATGC
Source organism: Rhizobium sp. BR 250 (assembly GCF_047445855.1). Taxonomy (NCBI): domain Bacteria; kingdom Pseudomonadati; phylum Pseudomonadota; class Alphaproteobacteria; order Hyphomicrobiales; family Rhizobiaceae; genus Rhizobium; species Rhizobium sp. BR 250. The sequence continues at coordinate 112,093 of NZ_JARWKW010000012.1, read as the reverse complement.
CGTTCCTGATATCTTCAAGGCCATGGCCGCCGGTGAAGCCAATGCAACGGTGGAACTGACGCCCAACATGGCAGGCCCCGCCTTTGACGCGCTCGAAGCCTATCTGAAAGACAAGAAGGCGCCGCCAAAGTGGATTCAGACCGAATCCAAGCTCTACACGGCGTCCGACGACCCGATGAAGGTCTACGAGGCGAAGAAGGGCCTGGGCTACTGAGCCATTTCTTCGGAGGAACGGCGCAAGGTTTGCGCCGTTTCTTTCGGCTGTTTGGGGAAAGGGAAAACTTTCCGGCTCAGCATGCAGAGTGATTGCGTATGGAGCGGGCCGGCGCCGCTTCACGCGATCACCAGGCGCCCTTATGGCGAGACCTATATTTCGATACGGAACCTGCTCAATGTCCGAAACGGCACCACTTCTGGAAGCACGCGCCATCGGCAAATCCTTTCTCGGGATCACGGCGCTCGATAATGTCGATTTTTCGCTCGGGCACGGTGAAATCCATGCGCTTCTCGGCGAAAACGGCGCGGGCAAATCGACGCTGATCAAGATTCTGACCGGAGTTTACCACCGCGACAGCGGTTCGGTGTTTCTGGAGGGCGGCGAGATTTCGCCCGCCAATGTCGGCGAAGCGCAGGCGCTCGGCATCGGCACCGTCTATCAGGAAGTAAACCTTCTCGAAAACCTGACGGTTGCCGAAAACCTGTTTCTCGGCCGCCAGCCGCGCCGCTTCGGGCTGATCGACCGCGGCACGATGCAGAAAAAATCGCAGGCGCTGCTTGCCCAATATGGGCTTTCCATCGACGTCAATGCCCTGCTTTCCAGTTATTCCGTCGCCATCCGGCAGATCATCGCCATTGCCCGCGCCGTCGATCTTTCCGGCAAGGTTCTGGTGCTGGACGAACCCACCGCCAGCCTCGACGCCCATGAGGTCGAGCTGCTGTTCGGCGTTTTGAAGAACCTGCGCGCCCGCGGCATTGGCATCGTCATCATCACCCATTTCCTCAATCAGGTCTATGACATCGCCGACCGGGTGACGGTGCTGCGCAACGGCCGCCTTGTCGGTACGCGTGAGATCGGCAGCCTGCCGAGATCCGAACTCATTTCCATGATGCTGGGCCGCGAGCTTCAGCACATTACCCATGAGCACCAGGCGACCGACGATACCGTCGCCGAGGGTGAACCGCCGATCCGGTTCGAAGGTTACGGCAAACGCGGCAGCATCGCCCCCTTCGATCTCGGCATCCGGCCAGGAGAGATCGTCGGCGTCGCCGGCCTTCTGGGTTCCGGCCGGACGGAAACGGCCTTCCTGCTGTTCGGCATCGACCGGCCCGATACCGGCACGGCAACGATCGACGGCAAGGCGGTGACGATTTCGTCTCCCGAGGCGGCGATTGCGGAGGGCTTCGGCTTCTGCCCGGAGGAACGCAAGACGGACGGCATCATTGGCGACTTTTCCGTCACCGACAATATTGCCCTGGCGTTGCAGGCCCGGCAGGGCTGGGCGCGACCGCTGTCTCGCCGGCAGAAGGCGGAACTGGCCGAAAGCTTCATCAAATCTCTCGATATTCGCCCCGCCGATCCCGACCGGCCGATAAAATTCCTGTCCGGCGGCAACCAGCAGAAGGCCATTCTGGCCCGCTGGCTCGCCACCCATCCCCGGCTTCTGATCCTCGACGAGCCGACACGCGGCATCGATATCGGCGCGCATGCGGAAATTCTGAAAATGATTGAAAAACTCTGTAGCGAGGGCATGTCGCTCATTGTCATTTCCTCCGAACTGGAAGAGCTCACCGCCGTTGCCCATCGCGTCGTCGTGCTGTCCGACCGCCGCCATGTCAGCGAATTGAAGGGCGGCGAGGTGACGGCCGACAACATCATGCGGACGATTGCGGATGCGGCCAGAACGGAGGCGGCGTGATGGTGGCTGTAACCCGACGGCTGAAAAGGCTTGCACCCCAGCTCGCGGCCTTCTTTATCATTCTGGCAGCGATTACAATCATTTCGCCGGGCTTTCTTCATGTTTCATTCCAGAACGGCCGGCTCTATGGCAGTCTGGTGGATATTCTCGTGCGCGCCGCCCCCGTGGCGCTTTTGACCATCGGCATGACGCTGGTCATCGCCACCAAGGGTATCGACCTGTCCATCGGCGCGGTGATCGCCATCTGCGGCGCGGTCGCCGCCACGCTCATCAGCAACGGCCATTCCATCCCTTCCGTCATCGCCATCTCGCTTGCGGTGGGCATTGCCTGCGGTCTGTGGAACGGCGTGCTGGTCGCCCTTCTCGACATACAGCCGATCATCGCCACGCTGATCCTGATGGTGGCGGGACGCGGCATCGCCCAGCTCATCACCGAAGGCGTCATCCTCACCTTCAACAATGACAGCTTTTCCGCCATCGGCTCCGGCGCATTTGCGGGCATTCCGCTGCCCGTCATCATCTGGCTGGCGGCGGCGCTCATCATCGGCCTTCTGGTCCGCAAGAGCGCGCTCGGTTTCCTGATCGAGGCGACCGGCATCAATCGCCGTGCGGCAGCGCTTGCCGGCGTCAGGGCGCGCTTCCTCCTGTTTTTCGTCTATGCCGTCTCCGGTCTCTGCGCGGCCATCGCCGGCATGATCGTGACCGCCGATATTCGCGGCGCGGATGCCAACAATGCCGGCCTGTGGCTGGAACTGGACGCCATATTGGCGGTGGTGATCGGCGGAACCTCGCTGAATGGCGGCCGCTTCTCCATCACCGCTTCGCTGATCGGCGCGCTCATCATCCAGACCATCAATACCGGCATTCTCGTCTCGGGCTTCCCGCCGGAATTCAACCTCATTATCAAGGCGGGCATCATCATGGTGGTTCTGACGCTGCAATCGCCGGCGATCATGGCCGTCCTCGGTTTCGTGAAAGCGCCGAAGCCGCACGCCAAACCGGCCGCCGCCAACGGCATGACCAAGGAAGGAACCGCGCGATGATCCACAGCCGCAACCTGCCCTTCCTCACCACGCTGACGATCTTCGTCATCGCCTATCTGCTGTGCGTGCTGCAATATCCGGCGATCTTCTCGACGCGGGTGATCGGCAATCTTCTGACCGACAACGCCTTTCTCGGCATTGCGGCCGTCGGCATGACCTTCGTCATCTTGTCGGGCGGCATCGATCTGTCCATCGGCTCGGTCATCGCCTTCACCAGTGTCTTCGTAGCGGTGATGGTCGGCACCTATAATATCCATCCGCTTTTGGCCTTCGCCATCGTGCTGGCAATTTCCACGCTGTTCGGCTGCCTGATGGGGGCGATGATCCGCTTCCTGTCGATCCCGCCCTTCGTGGTGACGCTGGCGGGCATGTTTCTGGCGCGCGGCGCGGCCTATCTTATATCCACGCAATCGGTGCCGATCTCGCATCCCTTCATCGACGCGATACAGGGCTTCTATTACCGTTTTCCCGGCGGCGGCAGGTTGACGGCGCTAGCCATGCTGATGCTTCTCGTCTTTGCCGCCGGCATGCTGATTGCCAGCCGCACCCGCTTCGGCGCCAATGTCTATGCGCTGGGTGGCAACCCGCAATCGGCCGAGCTGATGGGCGTACCGATCGGCGCAACGACCATCGGCATCTATGCGCTCTCCGGTTTCCTGTCGGGGCTCGCCGGCATCGTCTATACGCTCTACACCTCTTCCGGTTATTCGCTGGCGACGGTCGGCGTTGAACTCGACGCCATCGCCGCCGTCGTCATCGGTGGCACGCTTTTAACCGGTGGCACGGGGCTGGTGGCGGGCACCTTCATCGGCCTTCTGATCCAGGGGCTGATCCAGACCTACATTGTTTTTGACGGGACGCTTTCCTCCTGGTGGACGAAAATCGTCATCGGTGTGCTGCTTTTCGTCTTCATCGTGTTGCAGCGCGCAATCATCTGGTATTCAAACAGGAGACTGGCCGGACCGCATCCGGCATAACGGCAAACGGAGGCTTGCTTGGGGCTGCTCGAAACGACGATTAGCGGGCGAAAACGCCGGAACAGCCACGCCCATGTGGTCTCCGAACTCGGCAGCGCCATCGTCTCGGGCAGGATCGCGGAGGGCTCGCTGCTGCCCAATGATGCGGAGCTCTCCATGCGTTTCGGCGTCTCGCGCACCGTGCTGCGCGAAACCATGAAGACGCTGGCGGCCAAACGGCTGGTGGAACCCAAGGCCAAGGTCGGCACCCGCGTTCTCGACCGTTCGAGCTGGAACTTCTTCGATCCTGACGTGCTGGGCTGGCGCTGCGAGGCCGGCATTGACCAGGAATTCGTCAAGCATCTGGCGGAAATCCGACTGGCGCTGGAACCGGCGGCGGCAGCGGCGGCGGCCCTGCAGGCCTCCAATGACGATATTGTTTCCCTCTACGTGATCGCCGCCAAATTCGACAATCCGAACCATACGCCGGAAAGCATTGCCAAGGTCGATCTCGAATTCCACCTTGCCGTGGCGCATATGTCCGGCAATCCCTTCATGCGTTCGGCGAGTGGGCTGATCGAAGCCGCACTTGCGATTTCCTTCCAGCTTTCGTCACCGGCCGCTTCGCCCGGCACCATTGCCGAGATCGCGTCCAACCATCTACGCATCGTGCATGCAATTGCCGCGCGTGACGCGGATGCGGCGGTGAAGGCCATGCGACACGTGATCGAGGTGGGAAAAGACCGGACGCAGAAGGCGATCAAGACGGTTTGAGGAACAGATCAAGGTTTTCGCGTCGTCACCCCGGACTTGATCCGGAGTCCAGCGCGATCAAGCCCTTGATCGCAAAAAAACTCTTTTCACGGCGCAGACGCGCCGTGACTGGATGCCGGATCAAATCCGGCATGACGGGAGGAGAGGTTTTCATCACGAAATAGGACCCGCACGGATGTGGGTCCTTTTTCTTCGACCAGCATCTTACCCCTGCGAGGCCTCGACCTGCGGCACCGCGCCCCGGCGTGACGCCATCAGCGATGCGCCAAGAAGGGCGGAGATCGCCACGAAGACGAAGACCATGGTCGCGCCATGAAGATCAATCAGCAGACCACCCAGAACCGCACCGCTGGAAATGGCGATCTGGAAGGTGGTGAGCAGCAGCGCGCCGGCACTTTCCGCCTCATCGGAAGCAGCGCGGGTGATGAAGCTCTGCACGCTGACCGGCACCGCACCGAAGGCAAAACCCCAGGAGGCGATGGCAAGGCCGGCGATCAGGGGTGAGGCACCCGCAACGACCAGAACGGAAGCCGATGCGGCAATCAGTGTCGCGGCGAAGGTTACCGCCCATGCCGTGTTTTTCTCGGCGAGGAAACCACCGAAGAGATTGCCGAAAAAGCCGCCGATACCATAAGCCAGAAGGACGAGCGAAATCGCCTCTACGCCAAATCCCGTCACATTTTCCAGGAAGGGGCGGACATAGGTGAAGCCGGCAAAGTGGGCCGCAACGATGAAAAGCGTCGTCAAAAGACCGATGCGGACCTGTGGACGCTGCAACAGCCGGAACATGGTGGAAAGCCCGGGAGCGCCGGCCGGGGGCAGCGAGGGCACGGTCAGCAATTGCACGATGAGTGCGATAACGCCGAGCGCACCCGAAACGACGAAGGCCGAACGCCAGCCGAGCGTCGCGCCGATCCATGCGCCGACCGGCGCGGCACAGACGGTGGCAACGGAAACCCCTGTCAGGATGATGGCCATGGCGCGCGGCATTTTATCGAGCGGCACGAGCCGGAGCGCCAGCGCCGCCGACATGGCCCAGAAGCCGCCAAGGCCGATGCCCAGCAGGACGCGCGAGGCAAACAGCATGACGAGACCATTGGCAAAGGCGGCCAGCGCGCTGGAAATGATCAGCAGTGTGGTGAGCCCAAGCAACGTCCAGCGGCGGTCGATACTGCGTGTGCCGATGACAACGCCGGGGCCGGCAACCGCCGCAACCAGCGCCGTGACGGTGATCGACTGACCGGCAATACCGGAGCTGACGGCAAGATCGGCCGAAAGCGGCGTCAGAAGGCTGACCGGCAGGAATTCCGCCGTCACCAGCCCGAAGACGCCGAGCGCCAGCGAAACCACGGCGGCCCACTTCGCGTCCGGCTCCGTCTGACGCGGAACATATTCGAGTTCGTTTATGGTCCGGTTGTTCATCAAAATCTCCTGATGCGCATCGTTAAAAAATGCGCGCTGAAACGGAAACGCAAAGTGGTGAGGCCGATGGGGAGGCAGGTTCAGGGCCCGCAAATCGATGCACCCAAGCTACGCGTGACAGCCCGGCGTTTCCATGCTAGAAAATCCATATTCCTTAACCAATCGTCCGAATTTGCGAGAGCTGCCATGAATGATGCCCTGACGGAAATGCTGCGCGGCCTGAGGCTTGATGGCGTGGAATATGGCCGCTGCCGCATGGCCACACCCTGGGCGACGGCTTTTCCCGAGCAGGAGGCAGCGCGCTTTCATTTCATCGGCGTGGGCCAGGCGAAACTGCAAAAACCCTCCGGCGAATGGCTGACGCTGACATGCGGCGATGCCGTGCTTCTGCCGCGAGGACACGCCCATGTGCTCGCCAGCAGCGAGGAGGTGACGCCCTCCCCCTTTGACCGGTTCGGCAAGAAGGAAGTCTGCCAGGGCATTTTCGACATGGAATGCGCATGCGCCGGCGGGGATACCATTGCCTTCACCGCCTCCATGCGTTTCAACATGGACAATCTGCATCCGCTCCTGCAACTGATGCCGGATGTGATGCTGACCAGCGATCTGGCCAAAAGCGACCCGGCCATTCCACATCTTCTGGAGGCCATGGCGCGCGAGGTGGAATTGAACCGCGTCGGCGCGGGCGGCATTCTGGCGCGGCTTGCCGATGTGCTGACGGCGACCCTGATCCGCACATGGGTGGAATATGGCTGCGGCGATTCCAGCGGCTGGCTGGCCGCCGTGCGCAATCCCGAACTCGGCAGGGTGCTGGCCGCCATCCATCTCAACCCCGAAAAGGACTGGAACGTGGAAGAGCTTGCCTCCTTGATGGGCGCATCCCGCTCCAGTTTCGCGGAACGCTTCACCCGCGTGGTGGGCGAAAGCCCGGCGCGTTATGTGGTGCGCGTGCGCATGCATCAGGCGCGGCTGTGGCTACGCGAAGGCATGCGCGTTACACTGGCGGCGGAAAAGCTCGGTTATGATTCCGAAGCCTCCTTCAGCCGCGCCTTCAAACGTGTGATCGGCGCGCCACCCAGCCAGTTCCGCAGGAAAGACACGGCCGGGCTGGAGGATGCCGCTTAAAAGCGTCGGACAAAACGGATAAGGATATTGCGTGAGGACAGATCCGTCTGAAGCGGAATGGCGCCGTCCGGGGAGCATCCACCATGAGCATTGCCGACGACGCCCGTTTCTGGAACCGAACCGCCCGGAAATATGCCAAGGGCAGGATTTCGGATGAAGCCGGATATGAGCGCACACTGGAGCGGACTCGCGCCCTGCTGAAACCAAATGACAGGGTATTGGAGCTCGGCTGCGGCACCGGCACAACGGCGATCCGGCTGGCGGGCGGTGTCAAAGACTATCTGGCGACGGATATTTCCGCCGGCATGATCACAATTGCCGAGGAGAGGAAACACGCCGCCGGCTCTTTCCCGAACCTCGTCTTCAGCACCGCGACCGCACAAACGCTTGAACCCGGCCCTCAGCCGTTTAACGCGGTTCTGGGTTTCAACTATCTTCATCTGGTTCGCGACCTGCCCGGCACAGTGAAGCACATTCATTCCCTGCTAGCCCCGCAGGGGCTCTTCATCACCAAGACACCCTGCGTCGGAGATATGAACCGGCTCATCCGCCTTGTTTTGCCGGCCATGCGCGCGATCGGCAAAGCCCCCTATGCCGGCGTCTTCAGCGCGCCTGAGCTTTGCCGGCATATAGGCGCCGGCGGCTTCGACATTCTGGCTATGGAAATCCACGCCACACGGGGCAATGATAATCGCCCTTATATCGTGGCGCAAAAGGTGAGCTGAACCGCCGCCTTAGAGCATTTTGGCGCATTTCCGGACGGAGAACCGGAATCTACCTTTCCTGAAAATGCGCTAGTGAAAATTACGGGAAATCACCTTTATCTGCTCCACCGCATCGTCATCATGGTCAGCAGGTGGCGGGCGTTTTTTGATATTGCGATGATCCTCCGGCGGAATTCCGTGGTGGAACTCATCGCCGCGCCCATGTGGCAGGGGAAAGGCGCGATTGCGCTCGCCCACGCTGGCCAGTGCCTCCGACAGATCGGTCAGCCGGTGGGCGACCAGATGCACCACCTCGCCTTCCCGCTGGATCTTGCCATAAATGCCGACCATGCCGGCGGACAGCACCACGCGCCGGTATTTTTCGAAGGTTTTGACCCACAGCACCGCATTGGCAATGCCCGTCTCATCCTCCAGCGTCATGAAGATCACCCCCTTTGCCGAGCCGGGGCGCTGGCGCACCAGCACCAGACCGGCCGTTTCCAGCCATGCGCCGTCCCGGGCACGCACCGCCTCCGCGCAAGTCATGATGCGGCGTTGGGAAAGATCGCGGCGCAGGAAGGACATGGGATGCTCGCGCAGGGTGAGCCCCACATGGCCATAATCCTGCACCACCTCGCCGCCATCCGTCATGGGCCTGAGCGTGACGGAGGGTTCCTGAAGCTCGTCCACCACGGCGTTTTCCCGGCTGGCGGCAGCGGCAAAAAGCGGCAGCGGCTCATCCCGCAGGGCCTTGATGGCCCAGAGCGCCTCACGCCTGGAAAGCGAAAGCGACGGCAGAAAGGCATCGGCTTCGGCCAGACACACCAGTGCGGCAGCGGGAACGCCCGCCCTTCGCCAGAGATCGTCGACGGAGGCAAAGGCTCTATCCTGACGGGAAGCGACGATATCGGCAGCATGTTTGTTGGAAAGCCCCTTCACCATGCGCAGGCCGAGCCGCACGGCGAAACGCTCCTCCCCTTCCGCATCCTTCCTGCCCGTAGGTTCCAGCGAGCAATCGAAACGGCTGTTATTGATGCAGACGGGGCGCACCTCCACGCCGTGGTCGCGTGCATCGCGTACGATCTGCGCCGGAGCGTAAAACCCCATCGGCTGCGAGTTGAGAATGGCCGTACAGAAAATATCGGGGTGATGGCATTTCAGCCATGAGGAAGCATAGGCGATCAATGCGAAGGAGGCCGCATGGCTTTCGGGGAAACCATAGCTGCCGAACCCTTCAAGCTGCTTGAAGATGCGCTCGGCAAAGTCCTGCTCATAACCGCGCTCCACCATGCCATCGATCAGATCCTGCCTGAATTTGGAGATGGTGCCGACATTCTTGAAGGTGGCCATGGCCCGGCGCAGCTGATCCGCCTTGCCGGGTGAAAAACCAGCGCATTCTATGGCGACGCGCATGGCCTGTTCCTGAAACAGCGGCACGCCGAGCGTTTTGCCGAGAACACCTCTCAGTTCTTCTTTCGGATAATGCTCTTCCTCTTTTCTGTCACGGCGGCGCAGATAGGGATGCACCATATCGCCCTGAATGGGGCCGGGGCGGACAATGGCGACCTGAATGACAAGGTCGTAAAATTTTGCAGGTTTCAGGCGTGGCAGCATCGACATCTGCGCCCGGCTTTCGATCTGGAATGTGCCGAGCGTATCGGCCTTTTGGATCATTGCGAAAGTGGCAGGATCATCATCACGCATTGAGGTAAGATCGTATTTTTTACCATAACGCTCCTCCAGCATGTTGAAGCCGCGCTTCATGCAGGAGAGCATGCCAAGCGCCAGACAATCCATTTTCATGAACTTCATGACATCGATATCGTCCTTGTCCCATTCGATGATCTGGCGATCATCCATGGCGGCGGGTTCGATCGGCACCAGTTCGTCCAACCGATCATGGGTCAAGACGAAACCGCCCGGATGCTGGCTGTGGTGGCGCGGTGTGCCGACAAGCTGGTTGGCCAGTTCGAAGGCGAGCTTGAGGCGGCGGTCCTCCATATTGAGGTTCAGCTCCTTCACCTGTTTTTCATCCACCCCTTCGCTCCAGCGCCAGACCTGAGAAGAGAGTAGTTTCGTCAAATCTTCCGGCAGTCCCAGAACCTTGCCGACATCACGTAGCGCCCCGCGCCCGCGATAACGGGTGACGACTGAACACAGTGCGGCCTTGTCGCGACCATAGGTGTTATAAACCCACTGGATGACTTCCTCGCGCCGCTGATGCTCGAAATCCACGTCGATGTCAGGTGGTTCGCGCCGCTCTTCCGAAACGAACCGTTCGAACAGGAGATCGACCTTGACGGGATCGATGGCGGTGATGCCAAGCACGTAACAGACCACGGAATTGGCCGCCGAGCCGCGCCCTTGACAGAGAATATCCTCCCCGCGCGCAAATTGGACGATGGCGTTCACCGTCAGGAAATAAGGGGCGTATTCCAACCTGCCGATCAGGCCAAGCTCATGATGCAGTGCCTTCTCCACCTTTTCCGGCAAACCACCCGGATAACGAACCGGCACCGCCTCCCAGACCAGCTTTTCCAAAGCCTGCTGCGCCGTCAGCCCCGGCAGGGTGCGCTCTTCAGGGTATTGATAGACCAGCTCCTTCAGCGAAAATTTGCAGCGTTTCGCAATTTCGAGGCTGCGGGAAAGCGCTTCCGGGTAACGGGCAAACAGCCGATGCATTTCCTCCGGCGGTTTCATGTAACGGTCGGCGTGGCGTTCGCGGCGGAAACCCGCTTCGTCGATGGTGCAATTATGCCTTATGCAGGTGACGACATCCTGCAGCATGCGCCGCTCCGGCACATGAAACAGCACGTCATTGGTCACCACAGTCGGCACACCTGAGGCTTCCGCCATGCCCGACAGTTCGAAAAGCCGCATCTGGTCGTTGGGACGTCGTCTGAGGCTGAGCGCCATATAGGCCCGGTCGGCAAAAGCAGCTTTGAGCCGGCGCAGGCGAAGCGCGCAGAGATCGTCGGCCAGATCAGCGAGCAGCACCACGATCAGGCCTTCGCCATAGGTGACGAGATCATCCCATGTCAACCGGCACTTGCCCTTGCCGCCCCGTTTCTTACCCACGGAAAGCAGCCGGCAAAGCCGCCCGTAAGCCGGACGATCCATGGGGTAGACAAGCACGGAAAGGTCGTCATCCAGATCGAGGCGACAGCCGATGACGAGACGGATGCCGAAATTGTTCGCCGCCTCGTAAGCGCGGGGAATGCCCGCAAGGCTGTTGCGGTCGGTGATGCCCAGCGCCTCTATGCCGAGGCTTTTGGCCTGTTCGAAAAGTTCTTCGCAGGAGCTGGCCCCGCGCAGGAAGGAAAAATGCGTGGTCACCTGAAGTTCGGCATAACGGGGCGTGCTCATGCGAAAACCCCATGGATGAACCAGCCCTGCGAGCCCGTTTCGGCATGTTCGCCGTCACCGGAGCGAAAAATCCAGAAACGTTCGCCGCCTTCATTTTCCACCGTGAAATAATCGCGTACCGCGGCCTTCTCCCGGTCACGTTTCCACCATTCACCAAACACGCGTTCCGGCCCATCAGCGCGCCGCACATTATGGCGCACGCCCTTCCAGAGGAAATAACGCGGCGGGTGGTCCGGCAGCAGCGCCAGCGTCTCGATGGGTTCCGGTCTTGCAAAAAGCCTGACCGGGCGCGGCCAGTGGCCGGGCCAGCCGAGCGTATCCTCAGGCGCAAGCGCCGCAACGGGGGCAATGGAGCGTTCCGGCACATCACTTGCCACCGCCGCATAACGATAGACCCTGTGGCCACGATTGAGGATGACATCGACCGTATCGGCGATTTCCGCACGCCCTTCCTCCAGCAACGAAGAACGGGCCTGCGCGGCGACAAGCGGCTCGGCATGGGTGGCGGTCAGCACCATCATCTCGATGCCGAAACCGGGATCGATGGTGTCGATCCGGTCGGTCAGAAGCCGGACAAGCTGTTTGACATCGCGCACCGGTCTGGACGTGCCAGCCCGTATGGCTTGCAGGCCGCTATCCACACGATGCAGCACCAGATCGACCCGGCGGGCGCCGAGGCCGCGCTTTTCCAGCGCGGTGCAAAGCCCCGTTACCAGCTTCTGCGTATAACGGGCAATCGTCTCCGCCGCCGCAATCGGTTCGGGAAAGGCGCGCCGCACCTCCACCAGTTCGGCCACGCGCACCGGTTCGATGGGTTCGCCGATCTCCCCGAAAGCCTGGGAAAGACGACGGACGAGTTCGGGGCCGAAACGCAGGGTCAGCGGTGCGCGCGGGGCTTCGGCAAGTTCGCCGATGCTGCGGAAACCGAGCACCTTCAGCCCGGAAATGATACGCTCCTCCAGCCTCAGCGCAGCAAGCGGCAAACCGCTGATCGCCGCTTTCTGGCCACCCGGCGGTACAATGCTGATCTCATCACGGCCGAAGCGCGCCAGCGCATGGGCCGCCCCCCAGCTATCGGCAATGGCGGCGCGGGCGGCGAAACCGGCGGCATGCAGGCGGTTGACCATGCCGCTCAGCATCAGCGTCTCGTTGCCGTGAAGATGGTCCGCACCCGCCGTGTCCAGCACCAGCCCGTCCGGCGGATCGGCGGCAACGATCGGGGCATAGATGCGCAGGAAATGAAAGGCCAGCTGCTGCAGGGCGCGTGCATCGGCCACTGCGTCCAGATTTTCGACGAGAAGACCGGGCACCAGCGCCTGCGCCTTGCTGACCGGCGTGCCGGGCCGGATGCCCGCCGCCTTTGCCGCCCTGTCGAGCGCCAGCACCAGCCGGCGGCTGCCCTGGCGGCCGATCATGACCAGCGGCTTTTCAACCGGCGGCGCGTCCTTCCCCGAAAGACGCTGGAAGCGATCCGTCGGCCATGTCGGCAGGTAGAGCGAGACGACCCTTTGCATCACAGGCTTCCACTTCAAATTCGGCACTTTCGCCGCCGCGACATCGCAAGAGTTCCAGAAACCAGCGCGGCCTGCCCACTCCCGGCACCGGCAGGGGCGATGAGGGCCGCACGGAGATGCGCCAGCGGGTGACGGCCGCCGTCGGCTCGCCGAACAACGCCGCATCGGCCGGACGCCGGAAACGGCGGATGGCGATGCCGGTCACACCGGAGGTTTCCGCCGCCAGTTGCAGCCGCCGCGAGGCGGTCATCGGCAACTTCGCCAATTCACCCATCACCGCACCGAAACCATTGCAGCGCAGTCCCTCCTCGAAACAGTCGAGCACGCCTTTTTCATCACGGCATTCAACGATGATGAGCCGGTTCTGAGACAGGCCCGCCTGCATCAGGCCCGGCATGAACAGATCCCGACGGGTGACACACCACAAAACCTTGCCGGAAAGCCGTGCCGCCACACCGGCCGCAAACAGCGCTGCCGCCGCGCCATCGGCAGCGCCATTGCCGCCACCGCTCAGCTCATGCAGGCAACCGAGCTTCAGCCCGCCTCCCGGCAGGTGACGGTCGATGGCATCCACGCCGAAAGGCAAGGTCTCGTGCAGCCGCTCAGGGCCGTTACCGATCCTTTCCAGCCTTTCACGCAGCTCTTCGACAACGAGCAACTGGTCCGCGCGCTTTTGCATGGCATGACAGGTTTCAATTCCGGTTATTCATCCTTATTGTTCTTGTTTTGTTCCTATTTCAGTCAAGAGTCAAGCAACGAGCTGCCGCTCTTCAACAGTTTGCACGGGAAGAGGAGATTCTGGCCTTGCAGCTCTTCGTCCCACCGTTAAAACGGAATTGTCCGTTCGCCGTAAAAAACGCGGCGGGGGCATCATGGTTTGGAGGAGCCTGCCGATGATCGCCAGCATTCTAATTGCCGTGGTTGCGGCCATCCATATCTACATCATCATTCTGGAAATGCTGCTGTGGGAAAAGCCGGCCGGCCGCAAGGCCTTCGGTCTTTCAGCGGATTTTGCCCGGCAGACGAAAGTGCTCGCCGCCAATCAGGGGCTTTATAACGGGTTTCTGGCGGCCGGGCTGATCTATGGGCTCGCACAGGGCGATGAAGGGCTGAGCTTCAAGGTGTTTTTCCTGCTGTGTGTGTTGGTGGCCGGTATTTTCGGCGCCGTTACCGCCAATGCTATGAAGATCCTGTTCATTCAGGCGCTGCCCGCCCTTTTGGCGCTTGGCGCGCTCTGGATTGGAGTATGAACCGATGACCGCATGGAACGATAGCCAAGCCAAAGACGCCCTCAACCGGATATTCATGGCGGCAGTCGCAAGCGCTGATCCGGCGAAGGTGTTGCAACAGCATCTTCCCTCCCCGCCCAAGGGGCGCTGCGTGGTGGTTGGGGCCGGCAAGGCATCGGCCGCCATGGCCGCAGCACTGGAAGCGGCATGGCCGCATGTCGATCTCTCGGGTGTGGTGGTGACGCGTTATGGCCATGCGGTCCCAACCTCCCGTATCGAGATCATCGAGGCCTCGCATCCCGTACCTGATGACAAGAGCGCAGAGGCGGCCAAACGCATTCTCGCCGCAGTCGAAGGGCTCACCGACGACGACATGGTGATCGCACTGATTTCCGGCGGTGGTTCCGCGCTGATGGTCGCCCCCGCCGAAGGCATGACGCTTGCCGACAAGATGGCCGTCAATCGTGCCCTTCTGGCCAGCGGCGCGACGATTTCCGAGATGAATGCAGTGCGCAAACACCTCTCCCGCATCAAGGGCGGACGGTTGGCGCTGGCTGCCAAACCGGCGAAGGTGGTCTCGCTGCTGATTTCCGACGTGCCGGGTGACGACCCCTCCGAAATCGCCTCCGGCCCGACGGTTGCCGATCCGAGTGATATAGCGACCGTGCGCGAAATCGTCGCCCGGTATGCGCTCGATCTTCCCGAAACCGTGCGCAGCGTGCTGGAAAAAGGTGAGGAGACCCCAAAGACCGGTGATATCGAAGAGGATGTCAGGATGATCGCGGCGCCCTCGCTTGCGCTGCAGGCCGCGGCGGATGAGGCCGTAAAGCTCGGCCTTACGCCACTGATCCTCGGGGATTCCCTCGAAGGCGAATCCAGGGATGTGGGTGCCGTCATGGCCGGCATCGCGCTTTCCGCCAGCCGCAAGGGTCTGCCGGTCAAAGGCCCGGCCGTGTTGCTTTCCGGCGGCGAAACCACCGTCACGATTGGCAAGGGACCAGCCGGTAAGGGCGGCCGCAACACGGAGTTCCTGTTAAGCCTCGCGCTGACACTGAAAGGCGCAGCCGACATATGGGCGATTGCCGGCGATAGCGACGGCATAGACGGTGTAGAAGATGCGGCGGGTGCCGTGGTGACGCCGGATACGCTGGCGCGCATGCGCGCCGCCGGTGCCGATCCGCGCCAGTCGCTGGTGAACCACGACAGCTATACCGCCTTCAAGGCGGCGGGCGATCTTGTCGTGACCGGTCCGACCCTGACGAATGTCAATGATATCAGGGCGATTTTGATCGGCTGAAAGCGGAAGCCTTCGGGCCGGCTCTCCCGCCCGGTCGCGCGCGTCACCAGGCAGGGGCCGTTTTGACTATGCCGCCCGACAGGTATAAATTAGCGACATATCTTTGGGAGCCTCAGCCATGCGTCTTGGAGTGCTCGTACCCGGCCTGATCATGGCCCTTAGCCCCGCTTTGGCGGATGCCCATAATTGCAAATGCCGTAATCGCGGCACCATGTTCGAACTCGGCCAGACATCCTGCCTGAAGGTCGATGGCGTTTCTTATCTCGCGCGCTGCGAGATGAAGCTCAACGTGTCATCCTGGACCAAGATCGAGGATGGTTGCCCGGTGACAGAGCGGACGCAGCCGCAGTCGACACGCGTTAATTGATGTCGCCGTCAGATGGCAGCAGACCGGGCTCTGGAGCGCGGAGGCGTACGCCATAGCCGCCAGCTTCCGACTGCGATCCATCCCGAGCAGAACTGAGCGATGACAAAGGAAGCAAGCGGATGCCGCTTGCTTCTTCTCCCCGAGGGGGCGAAGGTCGCGGCAGCGGGATGAGGGGGCAAGCTTTCCGCATGTCGCTAGCGTTGCCCCCTCATCCGACCCTTCGGGCCACCTTCTCCCCGGCGGGGAGAAGAAAGACGCGGCAATGTCGTTTTACAGCTTCACCCATCCGCCATTCTTCTTGCCGGATTCGATGCAGGCCGTGACGAAGGCGACACCTTTTACGCCGTCGTCCACCGTCGGATAGATGACCGCCTTGTCCAGCGCCGAACCGGTGCGGCGCGCCTCGATGGCATGCGCCGCCTCGGTATAGATGGTGGCGAAGGCTTCCAGATATCCTTCCGGATGGCCGGAGGGAATGCGGGTAACCCGCGCTGCGGCGGCTCCTGCCCCGGCACCGCCGCGGGTGATCAACTGCTTCGGTTCGCCGAGCTTCGTGAACCACAGGTAATTCGGGTCGGCCTGCGTCCACTCGATACCGGCCTTGTCACCATAAATACGGATCTTCAGCCCGTTTTCATGGCCAACCGCCACCTGGCTGCACCAAAGCATGCCCTTGGCGGCCTGCTTGCCGCCCTTCGGCTTGAAGCGCATCATCACATGGGCATTGTCATCCAGGCGGCGGCCTTCGACGAAGGTGTGCACATCCGCTGCCAGTTCATCCGCTTCCAGACCGGAAATGAAACAGCCGAGATTATAGGCATGGGTGCCGATATCGCCGGTGGAACCGCCAACGCCGGATTGGGCCGGATCGGTGCGCCAGACCGCCTGTTTCGCGCCGGTCTGTTCCACCGCTTCCGTCAACCAGTCCTGCGGATATTCCATCTGCACCAGACGGATGGTGCCGAGTTCACCGGCCTCCACCAGCTCGCGCGCATGTCGCACCATCGGATAACCGGTGTAGTTATGCGTCAGGATGAACAGCGCATCGGCCTTGTCGGCCACGTCCTTCAGCTTTTTCGCGTCTTCCAGATTGGAGGTCAGCGGCTTGTCGCAGATGACATGGATGCCACGCTCCAGAAAAGCCTTTGCAGCGGGATAATGCACATGGTTGGGCGTGACGATCGCCACCGCCTCGATACCATCCTCCCGCAGCGCTTCCTTTTCGGCCATTTCTTCGAACGAACCGTAGCAACGCTCAGGGTCGAGCCCCAGCTCACGGCCGGAAGCAAGGGATTTTTCTGGTGTCGAGGATAAGGCCCCGGCCACAAGATCGAAGCGATTGTCGAGCCGCGCCGCCATGCGGTGAACGCCACCGATAAATGCGCCCGAACCACCGCCGACCATACCAAGGCGAATCCGCTTGTTCGCCCCGTCGGTTGTCTTTCCTTCAATAGCCATAATATCTCCCCTGAAATGCTTTCAAAGCCCAAGCATACGGCGGTTGGCCGCATCGTCGGTGCCACCAGATGCGAAATCGTCAAAGGCTTTTTCCGTGACGCGGATGATATGCGCCTTGACGAATTCGGCACCTTCGCGCGCGCCATCTTCAGGGTGTTTCAGCGCGCATTCCCACTCGACCACGGCCCAGCCGTCGAAATCATTGGCCGCCATTTTCGAGAAGATCGCACCGAAATCAACCTGCCCGTCGCCCAGCGAGCGGAAACGACCGGCCCGGTTCACCCAGCCCTGATACCCGCCGTAAACGCCCTGCCGTCCGGTCGGATTGAACTCCGCATCCTTGACGTGGAACATCTTGATGCGATCCTTGTAGATGTCGATATTGTCAAGATAATCAAGGCATTGCAGCACGTAGTGCGAGGGGTCATAGAGCATGTTGGCGCGGGGATGGTTCTTCACCCGTTCCAGGAACATCTCGAAGGTGACGCCGTCATGCAGATCTTCGCCCGGATGGATTTCGTAACAGACATCCACACCCTGCTCGTCGGCATAATCAAGGATCGGCGTCCAGCGTTTCGCCAGTTCGTCAAAGGCGGTTTCCACCAGACCGGCCGGGCGCTGCGGCCACGGGTAGACGAACGGCCAGGCAAGCGCTCCGGAGAATGTCGCATGCGCCTTGATGCCGAGATTTCTCGAGGCTTTCAGCGCAAGCTTCACCTGCTCCACCGCCCATTGCTGGCGCGCCTTGGGATTACCGCGCACTTCCGGTGCGGCAAAACCGTCAAAGGCCTCGTCATAAGCGGGATGAACGGCAACGAGCTGGCCCTGCAAGTGGGTGGAGAGCTCAGTCACCTCCACGCCGTTCTGGCGCGCCACGCCGGCGAATTCATCGCAATAATCCTTCGATTCCGCCGCTTTTTTGAGATCGATCAGCTGGCCTGCCCAGCTTGGCACCTGAACGCCGACATAGCCTTTTTCCGCCGCCCATTTGGTGATTGCATCCCAGCTGTTGAAGG
The DNA here is from genome assembly GCF_047445855.1 of Rhizobium sp. BR 250. NCBI lineage: Bacteria > Pseudomonadati > Pseudomonadota > Alphaproteobacteria > Hyphomicrobiales > Rhizobiaceae > Rhizobium > Rhizobium sp. BR 250. The sequence continues at coordinate 93,906 of NZ_JARWKW010000012.1, read as the reverse complement.
GGGCAACATCACCGGCAAACTGGCCGAGAAAAAGACCCGGCCCCTTGATCGTTCTCATAAAAATCTCCTCCTGCATCGATACAGTTGCGCGGTAACCCGCTTTTTTCTCCAGCGCCAAGCTAACCGCTCGTGATTTTCAAACAAGCCCCAAAAGCGGAGGGACAAAAGAATTTTCGCACTTCATTAAAAATGCGCGTGGCGCTTAAAGCGCCAGGCCGCTGGCCCTGTCGAAGACATGCACACGTTCATGATGCACGGTGGCGGCAAAGGGCGTATTGACCTTCACCGGTTGCTCGCCATTCACCACCGCCGTCACCTGATCACCCGCCAGTTCAAAGACCACATGCGTCTGCGCGCCCGTCGGCTCCACCAGCAGCGTCCTGCCGGATAGCGAAATATCACCGCCGATGGTCGAGCCGATATGTTCCGGTCTCAAGCCAATCGTCACCGGCTGGCCACGTTTGACCTTTCTGGAAGCCGCAATGCGGATCGCGGTTCCATCCTTCAGCCGGGCGGCCGGCTGGTCGCCCTCGCCATCGACCACGCCTTCGATGAGGTTCATGGCGGGCGAACCAATGAAGGCGGCGACGAAGAGATTGGCAGGTGTCTTGTAAAGCTCGAGCGGTGTACCCTGCTGTTCGATACGACCGTGATTGAGCACCACCACCCGGTCTGCCAGCGTCATGGCTTCGATCTGGTCATGGGTGACATAGATGGAGGTCGTACCGACCTTCTGGTGCAGAGCCTTGATTTCACTGCGCATCTGTACACGCAGCTTCGCATCGAGGTTGGACAGCGGCTCATCGAACAGGAAGACCGCCGGATTGCGCACCACCGCGCGGCCCATGGCGACACGCTGGCGCTGGCCGCCGGAAAGCTGCGAGGGCTTGCGATCCAGAAGCTTGCCGAGATCGAGCATGCGGGCGGCTTCCGCCACGCGCTCTTCGATGACGTTTTTCGGCTGGCCGGCAAGCTTCAGGTTGAAGCCCATGTTTTCGGCCACCGTCATATGCGGATAAAGCGCATAGGACTGGAACACCATGGCGATGTTGCGTTCGCGCGGGGTCATGCCATTGACCACCTTGTCGCCGATGAGAATATCCCCATCGGTGATTTCCTCCAGCCCGGCGATCATGCGCAGCAACGTGGACTTGCCGCAGCCGGAAGGCCCGACCAGCGCGATGAATTCACCGTCCGTAATATCAAGCGAGATGCCGTGAATGACATCGAGCGCGGCATAGGACTTGCGGATATCCCTAAGTTCGACGGAAGCCATGTTTTGCTCCTTTCACGTCACGATTTGACGGCACCGGCCGTCAGGCCCGCGATGATGTGTTTCTGTGCGAGGAAAAAGACGATAACGGTCGGCAGGATCGTCAGCGTGATGAAGGCGAGCACGAGCTGCCATTCCGTGCCGAATTCGCCGCGATAAACCATGATGCCGAGCGGCCAGGGATATTTCGATTCCGAATTCAGCATGATGAGCGGCAGGATGTAGCTGTTCCAGCTGCCGACGAAGGAGACGATGCCGACGGTCGCCACGATCGGCCGCGAAAGCGGCACGGAAATATGCCAGAAGAAGCGCAGATAACCGCAGCCATCCACGAAGGCCGCCTGGAACAGCTCGTCCGGCAGATTACGGAAATAATTGCGGAACAGAAGGATGCTCATGCCAAGCCCGAAGGCCACCTGCGGCAGAACCACGCCCCAATAGGTATCGAGCAGGCCGAGATCGCGAATGCGGATGAACAGCGGCAGGATGGCGGTGGCCGCCGGGAACATCAGCCCCAGCAGGAAATAATTGAGCAGGAAGGACGAGCCGAAGAACTTCACATGCGCGAAGGTGAAGGCCGCCATAGCCGAGACGGTGAGCGTCAGGAACACCGTCAACAGCGCGATGACCAGAGAATTGAATATCTGCAGCCAGTAGCGTTTGCCGAGCAGAATGTCCCCGTAATTGGCCCATTGCCATTCGGCCGGAATGCCGAAGGGGTTGACGCGCAGGTCTCCCAGCGTCTTGAAGCCGCCGAGCGCCGTCGTCAGAAGCGGGATGAGCACGATGGCCGCAATCAGGCTCAGCGATATATAAAGATAAAGCTTGGTTTGCAGCGGCATGCGGACGGAAGTGGATGTGTCAGTCATGGCGCATGAAAATCCTTTTGTAACCGAAGGCGAGCGTCACGCAGATGACGAAGAGAACGACGCCGACCGCACTGCCAAGCCCCACCTGCATGCGCATGACGCCGTAGGTGTAGAGGAAGGTGACCATGGTCTGCGTGGAGTTGGACGGGCCACCGCCGGTAAGCGGCATGATCATGTCGAACAGCTGCAGCGAGCCGATGACCGCAAAAAACACGGAAAGGCGCACCGTGGAGCCGAGCATCGGCAGCGTAACGTAACGGAATTTCTGCCAGCCGGACGCGCCGTCGATTTCGGCCGCTTCCAGCACGTTCTTGTCGACGGATTGAAGGCCGGCGATGAACAGCATCATGTGGAAACCGAAATATTTCCAGACGATGACACCGAGCACGGCATAGATCGCCACATCCTTGTCGGCCAGCACGTAAGGATTGGCGAAGCCGAAGAAATTGGAGATGGCGGCGAAGAGACCGTAATCGCCATCATAAACGAAACGCCAGATCAGACCTGCCGCGACGTCAGCCAGAACATAGGGTAGAAAAAACACCAGCCGGAAGGCGACGACGCCGGGAATACGGTGCGCCAGCATCATGGCAAGCCAGATCGCCAGCGGAATCTGGATCAGGATCGAGATAAGGATGATCAGGCCGTTATTGATCAGGGCCTGCGAGAAGGCGGCATTGCCGAACAGGACCTGGAAATTCTTCAAACCCACAAAATCGGTCGGCGTGCCGTAACCGTTCCAGCGGTAAAGGCTGTACCACGCCGCCTCGCCCATGGGCAGGATGACGAACAGGGTAAAAAGCAGCAGCGCCGGAGGCAGAAACACCAGCAGGGTCAGCGCCCGGTCATGCGCGACCGAACTTTGCTTGCGCCTGGTCTTTGTCGCGCCGCGCGCCGGTATGGACGCAGAAGTCATGGAAATATCCGTCATCTCTATCCGCTTTCATTGAGGCAGATAAGCGGCGCCGCATGTTCGGCGGCGCCACCATGGAAATCGTCAGATCAGCGCAGTTCGAATGCGTCCTGAATCTGCTGGGCACCTTCTTCCGCGGTCATCTGGCCGGACACGATCTCGACCGAAATATCGTTGACGACGCGGCCAACGGCGGCACCCAGTGTCTGGTCGAAGAAATTCTGGTGCCAGGTAGAGGCGGCAAGCTGCTTGGCGGAATCCGCGAGCAGCGGGTTCTTCACCGCACCGGCAGCACCCGTCGCAACCGGCAGGATCATGCCGGCGGTCGCCATCTTCTCTTCGCTTGCCTTGCTGGTCAGGAAGGTTGCGAAATCGATCGCTTCCTTGGAAGCATTCTTGGTGACCGCCCAGCCGTTCAACCCGCCCAGCGTATCGGTGGCCTTGCCGGCACCGCCTTCAACGACCGGGAAAGCGAAACGACCGATATTTTCAGGGGCGAGACCCTTGCCGTCGCCGGCATTCTTGCGCTGGTTGGCTTCAGTATTGTCGAAGCCGAGAATAATGGCGGCCTTGCCGTCGCCGAAGACGCCGAGCGCCTGTGGCCAGGTGGAGCCGAGATAACCAGGCTGGAAGGGTTCGAGCTTGCCGAACTCGGCCAGCTGCTCACCCGCCTTGATGATGGCCGGGTCCATGAAGCCTTCGCCTTCTCCCTTGCGCGCGGCATCGAAAACGGCCTGCCCGCCATTGCGCATGACGAGATAGCTCCAATAGAAATGGATCGGCCATTTCTCACCGCCGCCACCGGCGATCGGCACGATGCCCGCTTCCTTGATCTTCTTGACCGTGGCGCTGAAATCGGCCCAGGTCTTGATGTCTTCCGCCTTCACACCGGCCTTGGCAAACAGCGCCTTGTTATAAAAGAAGCTGACGAGGCTGACGCGATAAGGCACGGCCCAGGCCTTGCCGTCAAAAGACAGGCCATCGATGGCCGATGCATTATAGGCCTGACGCAGCTTGCCGCCGTCGGCATCGAAAACCTCGGTCAGATCCTTCAACGCGCCGGTCTTGGACTGTTCCTCAAGGACGCCGCCGCCCCAGCTGTAGAAGAAATCCGGCACGTCGTTGGATTGCAGCAGCGTCGGCAACTTTGCCTTGAATGCCTCGTTTTCGAGGAACTGCAGCTGAATATCGACATCGGGGTGCTTGGCCTCATATTCCTTGGCAATCTCCTCCCAGACGGCCACGGATTTGGGGTCCAATTCCACATGCATCCATTTTACGACCGTCGCGGCCGAGGCGCTTGCGGCGCCGAGCATGAGAGCAATGCTTGTCGTTGCGGCAAAGGCAATCCGCCTGCCGCTCAGGCTTGCGCCTGCGTGCCAAATCGTCATGATCGTGATCCTCCCTGGGGTTCCTCACCATTTATTCCCCAATGCGGATTAATTCACCCCACACCCTGCCCGATGTCAAGGCGGCGCGCCGATTTTTTACGCGAATGGCTTGACACACCCCTCCCGAGAGACGTTATTTAATCCGCAATCCGATATAAATTCGTTTTAGATCGCACCCGATCGCAGCAGGACCTCATGAAGACCGCAGACCCCGAATTGATGCGCGCGATCAACAGGCTGAGCGTGCTGGACAGCATCCGCCGCCATGGGCCAATCTCGCGGGTGGAAATCAGCGAAAGAACACAGCTCTCCACCACGACCGTTTCGGCAATCACCGCTTCGCTGCTGGATGACGGGCTTATCCTCACCCGCCATATCGGCGATATCCGGACGGAAGGCGCACGCGGCAGACCGCGCGTGATGCTGGAGCTAAACCCGGATGCCGCCCGCGTGGTGGGCGCCAAGATCGCCGCGAACCGCATGGTCTTCGTCGTCACCGATTTTTGCGGCAATGTGCTGTCTACCCTTTCCCTGCCGATCCGCGTCGATCGCCAGCCGATCGGCGTCATCGCAGATCTGGTGGAGGACGGGGTGCGCCGCTGCGTCGTCGATGCCGGTTTTTCGCTTGAGGACGTGGACATGGTCTGTCTCGGCCTGCCCGGCGTCATCGAGCATCGCACGGGCAAGATCCGCAGCAGCCCGATCCTGCGGGAGGTGAACGTCAATTTCGCCGAGGAAATGACGGCGCGGCTGAATTCGCCAACCATCATCGAAAGCGACGCACACGCCATCACGCTCGCCCATCATTGGTTCGGCCATGCGCGCGATCTGGAAGACATGGTGCTGATTTCGCTCGAACAGACGCTCGGACTTGGCGTGCTGCATCAGAACCAGCTCTTCCGCGGCGCGGGCGGCCTCAGCCACAATCTCGGCGACCTCGTCATCGGCCTTGCCAATGAGGGCACGGTGCGGCTGGCGAGCCAGGCGGGTGAAAATGCCATTTTGGGCTCGCGCCCGGCGGACGGGCGTTTTGCCGAGGCGATCCGGCTCGGTCGCGGCATGCAGCATGCCCATGCGCTGATTGCGGCGGAAGACCACGATCTTATCGCGGCCGCTTTGCGCGCCGGAGCTGCGCTTGGCCTGACACTTGCCAATATCGTCACGCTGTTTGCGCCACCACGGGTCATCATCACCGGCTCCAGCCTTGAACTGGGCGAGCCATTCATCACCAGCATTCGCGACAGCTACAACGCTGCCGTACCGCCCTCGCTGGCCGGTGTCGCGGAACTGGTTTTCGACGTTGCGAGCGACGAATTATGGGCGCAGGGGGCTGCGGCCGTCGCGCTTTATGAACTTTACGAATCGCCATGGAACACCACGGGACCGGCGCTTTAGCCCACAAGGTTGAGCACGGGATTCGGCATTTCTGATTTACGGGAGGAATCACATGAAAAAGGTCGGTATCGGCATCATCGGCTGCGGCAACATCTCCAGCGCCTATCTCAAGGCCATGGCCTCGTTTCCGATTTTCGATATTCGCGGTCTTGCGGATATGAACGAGGAGGTGGCGAAGGCCCGCGCCGCAGAATTTGGCCTTCAGGCAACGAGCGTCGACGCGCTTCTTTCTGACCCTTCGGTGGAAATCATAGTCAACCTGACAATCCCCAAGGCGCATGTGGAAGTGGGTCTGCGGGCGCTGGATGCCGGTAAACATGCCTATTCGGAAAAACCGCTGGGCATCAATTTCACTGAAGGCAAACGTCTTGCGGATGCCGCAAAAGCGAAGGGCCTGCGCATCGGCTCGGCCCCCGATACATTCCTCGGTGGCGGCCACCAGACCGCACGCCGGCTGATCGACGAGGGCGTGCTTGGCCAGCCGGTCGGCGGAACGGCCACCTTCATGTGCCCCGGCCATGAGCGCTGGCACCCCAATCCTGCTTTCTATTACGAGGTTGGGGGCGGGCCGATGCTGGATATGGGCCCCTATTACATCACCGATCTCGTCAATCTGTTCGGCCCGGTCGCCAAGGTGGCGGGTTTTGCCATTGCACCGCGCAATGAGCGCCTCATCACCAGCGAACCGAAAAACGGCGAGAAAGTCCCGGTCCATGTCGCGACCCATGTCTCCGGCGTTCTGGCTTTTGAGAATGGCGCCGTGGTGCAGGTGGGAATGAGCTTCGATGTTGCCGGCCATAAACATGTGCCGCTGGAAATCTACGGCACGGAAGGCACGCTGATCGTGCCCGATCCCAACCACTTCGGCGGCGAGGTGCAATTGCTGAAAAAGGGCGGCCAGTTCGAACCACAGACGCTGTCATCCCCCTATGCCGACGGCAATTACCGCTCCATCGGCGTGGCGGACATGGCCCATGCCATCCGCGAGAATCGCCCTCACCGCGCCAATGGCGATCTTGCCCTGCATGTGCTGGAGGTCATGGAAGCCTTCCAGACGGCATCGGACAGCGGCACCACCGTTTCCATCACCACCAAGGTGGAGCGCCCTGCTCCGCTTGAAACATCGCTGGTCGACGGCCAGCTCGGCAAATAATCCTGAGGAGGAAATAAATGCGCGAAGCACTCATCGTCTGGGGCGGCTGGAGCGGCCATGAGCCACAGGAATGCGCCACCATCGTCAAGGACATACTGGAGGAAGACGGGTTCAAGGTCTATGTCGAGCATAGCACGGAAGCCTTTGCCGATCCTTCCGTGCATGATCTCAGCCTCGTGGTGCCGATCGTCACCATGTCGAAGATCGAGAAGGAAGAAATCAAGAACCTGACGGCCGCCGTCGAGAACGGCGTCGGCATTGCCGGCTTCCACGGCGGCGCAGGCGACAGTTTCCGCGAATGCGTGGAATATCAGTTCATGATCGGCGGCCAATGGGTCGCGCATCCCGGCAATATCATCGATTACACGGTCAATATCACCCGGCCGGATGATCCGTTGATGCAGGGCATTTCCGATTTTCCCTATACGTCGGAACAATATTACATGCATATCGATCCGTCGAACGAGGTTCTGGCGACAACGAAATTCACCGGCGACCATGCCTGGTGGATCGACGGTGTTGTGATGCCGGTGGTCTGGAAGCGCAAATACGGCAAGGGCCGCGTCTTTTATTCGGCACTCGGCCATCAGGCCAAGGAATTTTCCGTGCCGCAGATGAAGACCATGTTCCGCCGCGGCGCCAACTGGGCGGCACGGTGAGGTTATCGGAGCGACAGCCTTTACCAAAGCGCTATCCGCTCACTCGACGTCATCCTCGGGCTTGTCCCGAGAATGACGGAGGAGAGGTTTTCACGAACTCGTGGGGTGAGCTACAGCCCCCGTCTCAGCCCCGCACGATCTCCTCCGCAGCCATCGCCACACCCAGAACGCGATCATCCGTCCCATGCAGCCCGGAAAGCAGCAGGCCGACCGGCATACCCGCCTCGCCTGTCCCACAGGGGATCGACACGCCGCAGTGATCCAGGAAATTGCCGATCTGGGTGTTGCGCAAGGTCTTGGCATTCATGGCAAAAAAGGCGTCGTCATCCTGAAGCAGCGGCGCCACCTTGGCCGCGACATGCGGCAAAGTCGGCGAAACCAGAAGCTCATCCCTGCCGATCATGCCGGAAAACGCTGCCGTCATGCGTTCGCGCGCCTCGAGAATGGCGATATAGTCAGCCATTGAGATATTCGCGCCGAGCCTTGTTCGGGCAACAACGCGCGGGTCCATGCGTGCGGCATCCGCACCTTCCAGCCGGGCTTTATGCAAGGCGAAGGCTTCCGCCGTTACCAGCGCCCCCTTTTCCTTGATGAGATCGAACAATTCCGAAAAGACCGGAAATGCCTGCCGCCGCACCGAGGCGCCGGCACGCGCCAGCCGTTCCACGGCCTGCTCGAAGGCGGCCGCGACACCCGCCTCAATACCATCGAAAAACACCGTTTCCGGCACCACCAGTGACAGGCCGGAGAGAGATGCATGCTGCAAATCGGCTGCCGTCCTGCCGCGCATGGCGGCATCCACCCAGACGGCGTCCTGCACGGTGCGGGTGAGAGGCCCGAGCGAATCGAGGCTTTTTGCCAGCGGAAAAACACCACGCATCGAATAACGGCCGCGGCTTGCCTTGTAACCCACCACGCCATTGAAGGCGGCGGGAATGCGTACCGATCCGCCGGTATCCGTGCCGATCGCCACCGGCACCAGACCAGCGGCCACGGCCACACCCGCGCCGGAGGAAGAGCCGCCGGGCAGACGGTGGCCATCCGTGGAAGCGGGGTTGCGCGGTGTACCGTAATGCGGATTGATGCCGAGGCCGGAAAAAGCGAATTCGCTCATATTGGTGCGGCCGATGGAGACCATGCCCGCCTGTTGCAGCGCCGTTACCACATCCGCGTCGCGAGATGCCGCAGCATTCTCCGCCAGCACCGTCGATCCGGCCGTGGTCGCCATGCCCTCAAGATCGAAGAGGTCTTTCCACGCCACCGGAATACCATCGAGCACGCCGCAGGAACGGCCCTCGCGAATGCGTTTCGAAGCCGCTTCCGCCTCCGCCATGGCCCGCTCCGCCATCAACCCGACAAAGATCGCCTGATCATCCTCTTCCCGGATCATGTCGAGCGTCTCTTCCGCCAAGGTACGCGGATCGAGATGGCCGCTCTGGATGAGAACGGAAAGCTGCGCGATGTTTTTGCCCCTGTATGCCATGATATCTTCCCTGAAAACGGCGTGTTACGCACAACATGCCGTTTGGCGGCGGATTGGCAAGGCCAGTCACCACGCCTTTGATGATCCGGCGAGGAGATCGTGACGTTTTGGGCTGCGGGCATCGCAACCGTCTTCAATCCATGATTTTTTCAACCGGAGGTGTAGCGTCGCAGTTTCTTATATAAGCTACGACTATAAAAAGACGGATTAATTCTTAATCGCATCTAAACTTTGTTGAATTATTTAGCAGACACCATTGAAATGCATGCCCTATAAAATTCCATAAAACAATTATAACGCGACATCGCGGGGGACTATCGCGAATGGAAGAGACTGCCTATCGCGGGGATAGACAGGTTGAACCGGGCCACACGCTTCGCTCAACGACGCAACCGGAAACAGGCCGGTTTTCGCGACGGCGCTCGCTCGCCAGCAAGATAACCCTGATATTCCTCGGCGGCGTGATCTTTTCCTACAGCATCGGCGCGCTCGTCGGCTGGTACATGTTCGTTGCCGCGGCGAGCGAACAATGGCTCAACCAGGCCCGCGTCAATTCACAGATCGCCAGCGCCACGCTGCGCAGCATCTATACCTATGTCAGCGTCACGGCCGATACCGACGGACAGGTCAACGGCATATTGACCGACAAGCCGATCGGTGATGACGAATCCATTCTCGTCACCGGCTTCAATCCCAGCGACGTTCTCGCGCTTATCGGCGCGCAGACCAAAAATGCGGTCTGGCTTTTCCGTTATGACGAGGCCGATTCCGGCTTCCGGCAGATTGCGGCCGCCTTCGACAACGCCACCGATGACGATGAAAAACCGCTTGCCACCGATCCGATCTTTTCCAGAGATGCGGTCGCCGCGCGCTTTTCCACCGGTTTTGCGACCATCGGCGAATCCAGCCATTATATCGGCCTGCTGCCGATCATCAGCACGGAAACGAAGAAGCCGATCGGCGCCGTCGCCGTCAGCATCGGCGGTTCGGACGCGCTTTATGGCGCGCAGCGCAAGCTGATCTACAATTCGCTCGCCGCATTGATCGTGGTGCTGACCGTTACCGGCGTGCTGGTAACGGTTATCGCAAGGCATTTCCTCAAACCGGTCCCGGCACTGGTGCAGGCGACGCTCCGGATCGCCCGCGAGGAAACCGATGTCGCTACGCCGTTTCAGGAGCGGCGGGACGAGATCGGCGACATGGCCACCGCCATCGAAACACTGCGCGAGGCGGTTCTGGAACGCGGGCGCCTGCGGCAGATACGCGACATGGCGCAGCAACTGGAGCACATGGCCCATCATGATGCGCTGACCGGGCTGCCCAACCGCGTGCTGCTGATGAAGACGCTGGAAAACCGGCTCGAACATCTTTCCGCATCGGGCCAGCCTTTCAATGTCATGCTGCTCGATCTCGACCGATTCAAGGCCGTCAATGATACGCTCGGGCACGCTGCCGGTGATGCCCTGCTGGTGGCCGTGGCCTCGCGGATTTCTTCCGTCCTCGGTGAAAACGACATGGTGAGCCGCCTCGGCGGGGACGAGTTCGCGATCATACAAGCGACAAACGGTGACTGCGAGAGCGATGCGGCTATGCTGGCCGCGCGGGTGGTGCATGCCGTCTCGCGCAGTTTCAGCCTGGAAGGCAGCGACATCAGCATCGATACCAGCATCGGCATTGCCTGCGCACCGGGCCATGGCACGTCCGCCACGCAGCTTTTGCAACATGCCGATCTCGGCCTTTACCGGGCGAAATCCATGGGCTGCGGTTATTTTGTGTTTTATGAACCGGGCATGGACATGGCGGTGCAGCACAAGCATGCGCTGGAAATAGACATGAAATCCGCGCTCGAAAACCACGAATTCGAGCTGCATTACCAACCCGTGGTCAATCTGCAGAGCGGCCGCATCGTCGCTTATGAAGCGCTGGCTCGCTGGCGGCATGGCAAGCTCGGCCTCATCTCGCCCGATCGCTTCATCGCACTTGCCGAAGAAAACAACTTCATCAAGCCGTTGGGCGAATGGGTTCTGGCACAGGCCTGCATGGACGCGATGACGTGGCCGAAAGATATTCGGCTCGCCGTCAATCTATCCGCCGTTCAGCTCTGCAATGACGACATCGTCCCGATAGTCGACCGGGCGCTCGAGAAATCCGGTTTCCCGGCGGAGCGACTTGAACTGGAAGTGACGGAAACCGCCATGCTGGAACGCGACAGCAGTGCGAGAGCTTTGAAGCTGCTGAAGGAAAGGGGCGTCCGCCTCGCGCTCGACGATTTCGGCACGGGTTATGCCGGGCTCAGCACGCTGACCCATGTCGCCTTCGACAAGATCAAGATCGACCGCGAATTCGTCTCCGGCCTGCCGGCCAATCCGATGTGTTCGGCCATCGTCAACACCATCATCGATATGGCAGAACAGATTGGCCTGAAGGTCACTGCCGAGGGTGTGGAAGACCTGGAGCAGCTCGAAGCGCTCAAGCTTTCCGGGTGCGACGAAGCGCAGGGTTATTATTTTGCCCAGCCCGCACCGCTTGCCCGGATTCTCAAAAACCGCGCCGTCATCGCCCCGATCGGGAAAGATGAATTCAGCGATATCGTCCGGCCGACACAGGAAACCTATTGCCCCCCACAAAAAGCCATTTGAGAAACCGGCCGCCGGCCAAGAGGACATGAAATGCGCCTTTCAGTATTTTGCCTTTTCCTCACATGCTTTGCCCCCATCACCCCGCTACAGGCCGCCGGTGAAGTCGATACGCTTCAGCAGATCGCCAGGACCGCAAAAATCCGTATCGGCTACCGCGAGGCCGAGCCTCCCTTTTCCTATCAATTGCCGAGTGGCGAAGTCACCGGTTTCTCAACCGATCTCTGCCGGGCGATCAGCGACGATATTCGCAGGCAGCTGAAGCTCGAGAGGCTCGAACTTGAATATGTCAAGGCGACGCCCGCCACCCGCTTCATTCTCGTTCGCAGCGGCCAGATCGACATTGAATGCGCAGCAACGACCAATAATAGCGAACGCCGCAAGATCGTCGATTTCTCCTATCCCAACTTCATGACCGCAACGCAGTTTCTCTCCCGCAGGCAGGACAATCTGAAAAACCTCGCAGATCTCGCCGGCCGATCCGTCACATCCGCCTCCGGCACCGTCAATATCGAGCAGCTCAATGCGGTGAACCGGGCAAAGAACCTCAATATCTCGGTGATGCCGACAAAGACCAATGAGGAGGCCTTCGAACTCGTCGTTTCCGGCAAGGCATCCGCCTTCGTCATGGATGGCATATTGCTCGCCGCGCTGGCGGCAACATCGGAGAACCCGAACCTCTATGCGCTCTCGGAAGAAACGCTGAGCGCGCCCGAACCCTATGGTCTGGTTTTCCGGCGCAACGACCCGGCATTCAAGGCGGCGGTCAATGAAAGCCTTCGGCATATCTTCACCGGACCCGCCATCCACGGGCTTTATGAGAAATGGTTCACCAAACCCATTCCGCCAAACGGCATGAATCTGAACCTGCCGATGGCCGCCTCTTTGAAACAGGCCTACGAAAACCCGAGCGAATACCAGGACTGAGAGCGCTGGGCGCCAACCCGCATTGATTTTCATGAAAATGTTTTGATGGATTATTTTGGCTGGAGATGCGCGATGCAGAGATCGACATTGTGGCTTTTGCCTGTTTTTTTAAGTCTTCTGCCGGCCCCTGCGGTCAGCAATGATGCCCAACCGCCGACACTGGAAACCATTGCCAGAACCGGCACCATCCGGCTCGGCTATGGCGACCGGAATATTCCGTTTTCCTATCTGGGCACCGGCCCGGAGCCGATCGGCTACAGCATCGAGCTGTGCCTGAAGGTAGCGGATTCCATCAAGAAGAAACTCGGCCTGCCGGAACTGAAGGTCGAGTTCGTCAAGCGCACGCCCAGCAACCGCATCATGCTTCTCAATGACGGCACGATGGACATGGAATGCGTGGCGAGCACAAATACGGAGGAACGGCGCAAGGCCGTGTGGTTCTCCTACAGCCATTTCATCACCGGCACCCGTTATGTCGCGCTGAAATCCAGCGGTCTGAACACCGTCGCCGATCTTGCCGGCCGCACCGTGGTCGTGACGACGGGAACCATCAATATCAGCCAGTTGAATGTGCTCAATCGCAAATTGGGACTGAACATCGCCGTTCTGCAAAATGACAGCACGGAAGGCGGTTTCGACATGGTGACGGAAAACCGCGCATCGGCTTTCGTCATGGACGATATCCTCCTGCGATCCTTCGTCGCCGAGACCGGCAGACCGGGAGATTATGTCATCTCGAACGAATATCTCGCGCCGCCACAGCCCTATGGCCTGATGCTGCGGCACGGCGATACCGGTTTCCGGGATGCGGTCAATGAAGCGCTGAAGCAAATCTACGCCAGCGGCGAAATCGAGGAAATTTACGACAAATGGTTCAACAAGCCGATCCCGCCAAACGGGATGAACCTCCAGCGTCCCCTGCCCGGCGATCTGGCCGAGGCGTTTCGAAGACCCGTGGATACCACGGCGGAATAGGAAACGGCGGCAAGCGTGAGTGTAATGAGTAGGCTTGCCCTCACACTCGACGTCATCCCTTGGGCTTGTCCCAGGGATCTAATCACATCGCTCTCACTTCGCCGACAGTTTGGCGCCGCCCGGTAGCGGGCGGCGTCCTTCATCGAAGACCTCACGCAGCGCGCAGATCGGCGCCCAGCGGGATTTCGACATCGATCTCCAGGATGGAGACATGTTCGTCGCGATCCATCTTCACATGCACCCGGTCATTGTCGATCTGCACATGTTTGGCGATGACGCCGAGAATTTCTTCCCTGAGGATGGCGACGAGATCGGAGCCCGACGACGCCCTTTCGTGGGCGAGCAGCACCTGCAGGCGTTCGCGCGCAAGCGGTGCCGACTTCTGTTTGCGGAAAAGACTGAAGATGCTCATGCAGCCCTCCTTGCGAAGATCTTGGAGAAGATGCCACGCTTCTCACCCGGGATGACGACCGGAATTTCCTCGCCGGAGAGGCGACGGGCGGCGTCAAAATAGGCCATGGCCGGCGCGCAACGGGCATCCGCCAGCGTGACGGGCGCACCGACGTTCGAGGCGCGCAGTACATCCGTGCTTTCCGGAATGATACCGAGCAGCGGGATGGAGAGGATTTCCAGAACGTCGTCCACCTTCAGCATGTCGCCACGTTCGGCGCGGGCGGAATCGTAACGCGTCAGGAGCAGGTGCTTTTCCATGCGCTCGCCGCGTTCAGCCTTCAGCGTCTTGGAATCGAGCAGGCCGATGATACGGTCGCTATCACGTACCGAAGAGACTTCCGGGTTGGTCACGACGACGGCCACATCCGCATGGCGCATGGCCAGCGTCGCGCCGCGCTCGATACCGGCCGGGCTGTCGCAGATCACCCAGTCGAAGTGTTTCTTCAACTCGTTGATGACCCATTCGACACCTTCCGGCGTCAGATTGTCCTTGTCGCGCGTCTGCGAGGCCGGCAGGAGGAACAGCGTCTCGAGGCGCTTGTCGCGGATCAGCGCCTGCGTCAGCTTGGCATCGCCCTGGATGACGTTGACGAGATCGTAAACCACGCGGCGTTCAGCACCCATGACGAGATCGAGATTGCGCAGGCCGACATCGAAATCGACAACCACGACCTTCTCTTTGTTCTGCGCCAATGCGGCGCCAAGCGCTGCGGTCGAGGTGGTCTTGCCGACCCCGCCCTTGCCGGAAGTTACAACGACTACCTTCCCCATATGGCTCTCTCCTGTTCCTGTGTGTTTATCTGTTATCAGCCGAGTTTCGCGGCCTTGATCGTATCGTTTTCCAGCCAGAGCTGAACGGGCTGGCCACGCAGCTTGTCGTCAATGTCCTCGGCGACCTTGTAGACGCCATCGATGGCCAACAGCTCCGCTTCCAGCTTGCGGCAGAAGATGCGTGCCGAGACATTGCCGAGCGAACCGGCCATGGCCCGTCCGCGCAGCGCGCCGTAAATATGCACCGAACCGCCGGCGATGATTTCCGCCCCCGAAGCGACCGAACCGATGACGGTGACGTCGCCTTCCGGGAACATGATCGACTGGCCAGAGCGCACCGGCTCATTAATGACCAGCGACTGCACCACGGCGCGAACCTCACCCGAAGCGCGCGGCTTTTCTTCCGGCAATTCGGCAGCGACGGTAACCGGCTCCACCTCGACATCGGAAGCGGGCTTGCCGCCCTTCAGCGACGGCGGCATGCCCGGCTCTATCATCGAAGGGCGAACACCCTCGATGCCCATGATGCCGACATTGCGTTCGGTCAGCGCCGCCAGCAGCTCCTTCAGCCCCGCCTTGTCGAGCGACAGCTCCGACACATCCAGAACCACCGGACGCGACAGGAAGAAACCGGCCGATCGGGCGGCCAGGTCATCGAGCCTTTCCAGCCACTGATCGACCGGAGATTCGGGGGACAGGACGACTGCGAGGAAGGAGCGGCCTTTGATACGGATCGAACGCTGGTCTGTTAGCACTTTGGTCATCTTGGTAAACAAATCGTTGACAATTAGGTACCTCGAATATGGTTAACAAATGGTTAACGCCAGTCCCAAAGAGGGGAAACCGTTAAGAAAATTCCATTCGCGAGCATCCTCACGCGGAACTTTCAAAAACTTCCGCTACCTTTTGATTTGACGATGTTCTGCCCTCTGTGAATGCCTATAGTGACACGTCATCCTTGCTGCAGGCTGACGTCCCCGCGGCGTCGCACGCCTCTTCCGCCTCCCCTGCCCCTTCCGCTCGACTCGCTACGATCCCGACACGTCCGATTCTGGCACAACATTTCCGACCCGCCTTGAGCCGGCCATCGATTCCGGGGTGGAAAAGCGATTCCGTTATGTCTTCCGATACTGTAGATACAGTCTGTCCCGACAGTTCCAACGGAAGAATGAGATGCACAGCAAAATCCCGCCGCAGAACCAGATTTTTTCGCAAGATTTTGCGGCCTTCCTGTTCGACATGGATGGAACGCTGGTCAATTCGATCGCCGTCGTCGAGCGGGTCTGGCGGGAATGGGCCGTTGCAAACGGCATCGAGCCGAATGCCTTCCTGCAGCGCATTCACGGCATGCGGGCTTCCGAGGTGATCCGCCGCGAGGCCGTTCCCGGTCTCGATGTGGATGCCGAGGCCGATATGATACTGCGCGCCGAGATGGATGATGTGGAAGGCATCATTCAGATACCGGGTGCGGCAGCTTTTCTTGCCTCTTTGCCGGCGGGAAAGTGGGCCATCGTCACCTCCGCCGTGCGCGAACTGGCTGAGCGCCGGCTTGCTGCGGCCGGTATTACGCCGCCACCCGTCATGATCTGTGCAGACGATGTGGTCAACGGCAAGCCAGACCCCGAAGGTTACCGGAAGGCCGCCGAAAGGCTGGGCGTTGCGCCGGAACGTTGCGTCGTCTTCGAGGATGCGCCCGCAGGTATTCAGGCCGGCGAACGCATGGGGGCTGCGGTGGTGGTTATCAACGTGACCCATTCCCACCCGATCGAAACACCGCATCTTTCCATCGGTGGTTACGGTGAGCTGGATGTGGTGGCTGATAAGAATGGCGGCCTGAAGCTGACAAGCAGCAAAGTCTGAAGAGCGGCCGGCGACCACCGACCCGCTGAACCGCCCTCAGGCATAGCCCAAAGACTTTTCCGAAACGGCTAATTGACAGCGTCGCATAAATGCGCCCTAATGAAATTGGTAAGACCATCTTACCGCTTGCGCGATCGGGGGAGACTTTCGCGCTGGGAGGGAAATCATGTTTGTGGCTCTGGAGCCGCGCCGCCTTTACCGGCTGGTCGCGGAGCAAATTCGCTTGCTCATCGAAAGCGGGGAGCTGACCGAGGGTCAGCGCCTGCCGGCGGAACGGGACCTTGCGGAGCGCTTTGGCGTATCGCGCCCGACCGTTCGTGAAGCCCTGATCGTTCTGGAAGTGGAAGGCCATATCCATATCCGCATGGGTTCGGGCGTTTACGTCAGCGCTGCCGGCAAGCAGGCCAAGGAAAAGCCGCCGGTGCCGGATGCGCATGGGCCGTTCGAAATCCTGCAGGCGCGCTGCATCATCGAGAGCGCGATTGCCGAAGAGGCGGCACGGCTTGCCACGCCCGAATGCATCGCCAAACTCGATGATATCATCGAACGCATGGCTGGCGCGCTCAACAGCTCGCCGCAGGCGCTCAATTTCGACCGGGCCTTCCACACCGCCATCGCCGATATCATCGGCAATTCGGCGCTCAATCGCTTCACCGGCCTGATCTATGACGAGCGCAGCCTGTCACCCTTTTTCGAAAAGCTCGCCAGCTATTTCGAGGGTCCGCACACCTGGAACCTTGCCGTGCAGGAACATCGAGCGATCCGCGACGCCATTGCCGCCAACGACCCGGAAGGGGCCCGCGAGGCGATGCGGCAGCATCTGACGCTGTCGCAAAAGAGATTTTCCGAGAGTTTCGGGGAGGAAACGATCGGAGAAGAGTGACCGTTGCCGCGACCGGCGACGGAAAAAACAACACATCTGGCTTTAATTCGGGAGGAGTTAAGAATGAAAATCAGATTGTCGACTTTGATGGGTGCAACAGCCGCCATCCTGCTTTCCGCCCTGGCGGCGCAGGCGCAGACCACGCTGAAATGGGCCCATGTCTACGAAACCTCCGAGCCGTTCCACACGGATTCGGTCTGGGCCGCGGAAGAAATCGCCAAACGGACGGACGGCCGCTACAAGATCGATGTCTTCCCGGCCTCGCAGCTCGGCAAGGAAGCCGATATCAACCAGGGCCTGAAGATCGGCACCGTGGATATCATCATTTCCGGTTCGAGCTTCGCCGCGCGTGACTTCAAGCCCATCGGCGTCACCTATTTCCCCTATATCTTCCGCGATCCGAGCCACCTCATCTCCTATACCAAGAGCGATATCTTCAAGCGTCTCGCTAAGGGTTATGAAGACAAGACCGGCAACCACATCGCCGCCGTCAGCTATTACGGAACGCGCCACACCACATCCAACAAGCCGATTGCCGCCTGCGCCGACATGGCGGGGCTGAAGATGCGCGTTCCCGATGTGCCGGCCTATCTTGCCATGCCGCGCGCCTGCGGCGCCAACACCACGCCGATCGCCTTCGCGGAAGTCTATCTGGCGCTGCAGAACGGCACCGTCGATGCGCAGGAAAACCCGCTGACCACCATCGAGGCGAAGAAATTCTTCGAAGTGCAGAAGAACATCGTCCTGACCGGCCACATCGTCGACCATCTCAACACGGTGGTCTCGAAAAACCTGTGGTCGCAGCTTTCGGATGACGACAAGAAAATCTTCACCGAGGTCATGCAGCAGGCCGCCGAGCGCACCACCAAGACCATCGAGGGACGCGAGAAGAGCCTCGTCGAAGACTTCAAGAAGCGCGGCCTGACCGTCGCTGAAGTCGACAAGGCCGACTTCGAAAAGAACGTCATCGAAAAAGTGAAGTTCGAGGACTTCGGTTACGACAAGGCCGACTGGGAAGCCATTCGCGCCGTCAAGTGAAGCAAGATCCGGTGCGGCTCCTTTGCCGCACCGCCCTTTCTCTCCAGACGGGATATCTCAATGTCGCAGGAAATCCATACTCAGGTCACGCCTGAGGAGCTCGCCCATACATTCGATGAGGCGCCGCCCGAGGTCGATCTCAAGGTCTATTCATTCGAGGACTGGGTCACGCTTGGCCTTTTCTGGCTGATGACGGGCTGTGTGTTCCTTCAGTTCTTCACCCGCTACGTGCTTAACGACAGCTACGCCTGGACGGAAGAAATCGCCGTCAACTGCCTGATCGGCGTGGTGTTTCTGGGTTCTGTCATGTGCGTGCGCATGTCGCGCCACATCCAGGTGGATGTGCTTTATCACTATGTGCCGCCGCAGGTGGCCCGCGTCATGTCGATCCTTGTCGACGTGCTGCGTATCCTGTTCTTCGCCTACACCTCCTGGCTGATGTGGCGGTATATGGAAATCGTCGCGGACGAGGAAATGGTCACCGTGGCGCTTCCGCGCAGCATTGTTTTTTATACGGTTCTGGCCGCTTTCGTTCTGATGTTCTTCCGGTCCGTACAGGTCTTCATCGCCAATATGCGGCGCGGTTATTCCGTTCTGGAACGGCCTGAAGAATTCCAGAGCGCGGGAGATTGATCACATGCTGCTTCTTATCGGTTCATTTCTTCTGCTGATGCTGATCGGCCTGCCGGTCGCCATTTCCATGGCCTCGGCCTCGCTGCTCTACATCGTGTTCTATAATGTCGCGCCTGATATCATCGCGGCGCAGCGACTGATCGCGGGCGTGGAAAGCTTTCCGCTCCTTGCCGTCCCCTTCTTCATCCTTGCCGGCAATCTCATGAACACGGCAGGGGTGACGGGACGTATCTATTCCTTCGCCGTGGCGCTCGTCGGCTGGATGAAGGGCGGTCTCGCGCAGGTCAACATCATCGGCTCGGTGATCTTCTCCGGCATGTCCGGCACCGCACTTGCCGATGCCGCCGGTATCGGCACCATCGAAATCAAGGCCATGAAGGATCACGGTTATCCGGTCGAGGCGGCCGTCGGCGTCACCGCCGCTTCCGCAACGCTCGGCCCGATCTTCCCGCCCTCGCTGCCCTTCGTCATCTACGGCATGATGGCCAATGTCTCGATTGGCGCGCTGTTCATGGCCGGCATCGTGCCCGGCGTCGTCATGACGCTGCTGATGATGATCACGGTTGCCGTCTTCGCCTATATCAAGGGCTGGGGTTCGGACACACCCTTCAGCCTCAGGACCATCTTCGGCGCGTCGATCGAAGTCTTCGTCGTGATGATGGTGCCGCTCGGCATCTATATCCTCACGGCATTCGGCCTGTCGCTTAACCTGTCGATCCTGATCGTGCTGGTCATCCTGCTCGCCTGCGACTGGTATTTCGACTTTTCCGCCGTCATGGCGCTGATGACACCGGTCATCCTGATCGGTGGCATGACCATGGGCTGGTTCACACCGACGGAGGCAGCCGTCGCGGCCGTTCTGTGGTCGCTGTTCCTCGGCCTTGTCCGTTACCGGACCATGACGTTCAAGACACTGGCGAAATCGACCTTCGATACGATCGAAACGACCGCTTCGGTGCTCTTCATCGTCGCGGCGGCATCGGTCTTCGCATGGTTGCTGACGGTCAGCCAGGCAGCGCAGCTTCTGTCGGCAGCAATCCTCACGATCACCGACAGCAAATGGATCTTCCTCGTGCTGGTCAACCTGTTGATGCTGTTCGTCGGCTGCTTCCTCGACACCATCGCGGCGATCACCATCCTCGTGCCGATCCTTCTGCCGCTGGTGCTGCAGTTCCATATCGATCCGGTGCATTTCGGCCTCATCATCACGCTCAACCTGATGATCGGGCTGCTGCATCCGCCGCTCGGCATGGTGCTGTTCGTGCTCTCGCGCGTGGCGAAACTCTCCGTCGAACGCACGACGGTGGCCATCCTGCCCTGGCTGGTGCCGCTGTTCGTGGCGCTGCTGCTCATCACCTTCATTCCGGCCATCACACTGTGGCTGCCGACGGAAATGGGCCTGATCCGCTAACGAAAACATCCCTGCCCGCGCGGTTCGCCGCGCGGGCTTCTTTCATTCCATATATATGAGGGCATCGTCATGCAGACACGCGTGGCACGTCTATACTCCCGTGAAGATATCCGCGTCGAAACGCAGGACGTGGTGGCCCCCGGCCCCGGCGAAGTGCTGCTGGCCATGGCGGCGGGCGGCATCTGCGGCTCCGATCTGCATTATTATCAGGATGGCGGTTTCGGCCCTGTGCGGGTGCGCGAACCGATCATCTGCGGCCACGAGGCGTCCGGCCATGTCGCGGCTTTGGGCGCGGGTGTGAGCGGACTGACCGTTGGTCAGCTCGTCGCCGTCAACCCTTCGCAACCCTGCGGCCATTGCCAGTTCTGCCTGAAGGGCCAGCCGATCCATTGCCTCGACATGCGCTTCATGGGCAGCGCCATGCGCCTGCCGCATGAACAGGGCATGTTCCGCGACAGGCTGGTGGTTCCCGCGAAACAATGCGCCACATTTTCAGATGCCACCTCACCCGCCGAGGCCGCCTGCACCGAGCCACTCGCGGTCTGCCTGCATGCAGTCACCCAGGCAGGTGACCTGACGGGCGCAAAAGTGCTGGTGACGGGCGCCGGCCCGATTGGCCTGTTGACCATCGCCGCTGCCCGTCATGCTGGTGCAGGCATTATCGTCGCGACCGATCTTACCGATGCGGCGCTGGAACGCGCGCCCGCCATGGGTGCCGACCGCACCATCAATGTCGCGAAGGACGCCGAGCCGCTTTTGCCCTATCAGGACAATAAGGGTTATTTCGACGTCATCTTCGATTGCTCCGCGGCCGGCCCCGCACTTCGCAGCGCCTTCGCCTGCGTGCGCCCGCGAGGCACCATCGTGCAGGTGGGCGTCACGGGTGACATCACCATTCCGCTCAATGCGCTGGTGGGCAAAGAGATCGTCTGGCGTGGCTCGCAGCGCTTTCATGATGAATTCGCCATCGCCGCCGGGCTCATCTCGTCGCGCAAGATCGATGTGCGACCGATCATTTCCCACAGCTTTCCCCTCGGGGAAGCCAAAGCAGCCTTCGAACAGGCCGGAGACCGCTCCGCCGCCTGCAAGGTGCAACTGACATTTTCCGCAGAATGATATTTGAGGATAAAAGATGAGACATACATGGCGCTGGTTTGGCCCGGTCGACAAGGTCACGGTTCAGGATGCGGCTCAGGCGGGTGCGGAAGGCATCGTCAGCGCGCTGCATCACATCGCCACCGGCGATGTCTGGCCGGTAGACGAGATTGCCAAACGGCATGAGGCTATCAAGGCCGGCGGGCTATATTGGGACGTTGTGGAGAGCGTGCCGGTTTCCGAGGATATCAAGACCCAGACCGGTGACTGGAAAAGCCACATTGCCAACTGGCAGGAGACGCTGCGCCGCCTCTCCGCCTCCGGCATCCGCACCGTTTGTTATAATTTCATGCCGGTGCTGGACTGGACGCGCACCGACCTGCGCTGGGAAACGAAGCACGGCGCCAAGGCGATGCGTTTCGATCTCACCGATTTCGCCGCCTTCGACATCCATATCCTGAAGCGCCCAAACGCGAAGGCCGATTACCCGGACTGGCTGATCGAAGAAGCGACAAAACGCTTCGCCGAGATGCCGGACACCAAAATCACCGCGCTCGGGCGAAACATCGGCGCGGGCCTGCCGGGTTCGGCGGATGGTTATACGCTTGCTGAGCTTCTGGAAAAGCTGCGTTCCTATCACGGCATCAACCGGGAACGGCTTCAACAGAACCTGATCGACTTTCTCTCCGCGGTGACGCCGGTTGCGGAAGAGGTTGGCATCAATATCTGCGCCCATGGCGACGATCCGCCGTGGCCGCTGCTCGGCCTGCCGCGCATTCTGTCAACGGAAGCGGACTATGCCCATATGCTGTCCCAAGTCGACAGCCGCGCCAATGGCGTGACGCTCTGCACCGGTTCCCTTGGCGCACGGGCCGATAACGACCTGCCCTTCATCGCCAGCCGTTTTGCCGATCGCATCCATTTCGTGCATCTGCGCAATGTGACGCGCGATACCGATACCGTGCCCTGCTCCTTCTTCGAGGACGAGCACCTGGAAGGCGGAACCGACATGGTCGCCGTTATCGCCGCACTCCTCACCGAAGAGGCCCGTCGCCGGGCGGAGGGGCGCGAAGACCACGAAATTCCGATGCGGCCCGACCATGGACAGGAAATTCTCGACGACCTGACGCGCGGCGCGCAGCCCGGTTACCCCGCCATCGGTCGGCTGAAGGGGCTGGCGGAATTGCGCGGTATCGAGCGCACGCTGTCCCACGGCCGTTTCGGGCTTGCGAGCGGCAGAGACTGAGCAGGGAAACTTGACCGCGGGCTATTACGTCAGCCTGCAGCCAACCGTGCCCGCAACGTGAGATAGGAGAAGGTTGCCAGTCCGCCGGCAACCGCTCCAGCGGCTTTGACGGCGGCGTCCATCAGATGCGGGTGACGCGTCGGCGAGAGGAATTGCAGCGCCTCGATACCGAAAGCCGCGACAATACCCGTCACGATGACCGCCAGCCAATAACGCGGATAGGCCAGCACGAAGGCCGCCGAACAGAAGGCGAAGGCGGCGGCGCGGTCGAGGCCAACAGTCGTCAGCGTGTGCGGACGAAAGCCGATCGGGCAGATTGTAACGATCACGATCAGCAGAAGAACCGACCAGGCGACATATTTCGGAAGTCTGTTTGTCATCATGACGTCATATAAAACGCCGTGCGCGTAAACGGAAGCAGGTCTTTTTTACGTCTCGCCCAATTAATCACACTTTTTGGCCAAATAGTCGAAAAACCGGCTTTCGCTCAGGCCTCACACGGGCTAAGGCAGAAGGCAACCGGACAAGGATCGCGGCTGATGGCCTTGGCGCTGTCGCCTTTCGGTGCGATGTCACGGTGTCGGGTGGATTTTCCACACAGGATCAGATTTTCAGGGAAGAGCACAATGAGTTTCAAGCCGCACGGCAAACATCTGGTTGCAGGAGAATGGGTCGCAACGGAAGCAAAATTCCGCAGCGAGCCTGCACATGGCGAAGCTTTCGATTTTTCGGTCGGCACCGTCGATCTGGTGAACGCCGCCTGTGAGGCAGCCGAAGACGCTTTCTGGAGCTATGGTTACACCACCCGCGAAGAGCGCGCCGCATTCCTCGACACCATCGCCGATGAGATCGAAGCCCGCGCCGACGCCATCACCGAAATCGGCTCGTCGGAAACCGGCCTGCCCGCTGCCCGCCTGCAGGGTGAGCGCGGCCGCACCGTTGGCCAGCTCCGCCTTTTCGCGTCGCATATCCGCAAGGGTGACTATCTCGACCGCCGCCACGATGAAGCCCTGCCGGATCGCCAGCCGCTGCCGCGCCCGGATATCCGCCTAATGCAGCGCCCGATCGGCCCCGTCGCCGTTTTCGGCGCTTCCAACTTCCCGCTCGCCTTCTCCACGGCAGGTGGTGATACGGCCGCCGCGCTCGCAGCCGGCTGCCCTGTTGTCGTCAAGGGTCATTCCGCCCATCCCGGCACCGGCGAAATCGTTGCCGAAGCCGTTCTCGCAGCCGTCAAGAAGCACAATCTGCATCCCGGCGTCTTCTCGCTGATCCAGGGCGGCCGCCGCGATGTCGGTTCCGCGCTCGTGCAGCATCCGCGCATCAAGGCGGTCGGTTTCACCGGTTCGCTCGCCGGCGGCCGCGCGCTGTTCGATCTCTGCGCCCAGCGCCCCGAGCCGATCCCCTTCTTCGGCGAACTCGGTTCGGTCAACCCGATGTTCCTGTTGCCGGAAGCCGTTGCCGCCCGTGGCGAAGCCATCGCCAAGGGCTGGGCCGGTTCGCTCACCATGGGTGCAGGCCAGTTCTGCACCAATCCGGGCATTGCCGTCATTCTCTCCGAGCAGGCGGACGCAGTTGCTGAAACCGCCCGCGCAGCACTTTCCGAAGTCGGCCCGCAGGTCATGCTGACGGACGGTATCGCCGCCGCCTATCGCGACGGCCGTGACCGTATCGCCGCTGGCAATGGCGTGCGCGACGTGCTGACCACCACCTGCAACCTGCGCAACGCAACGCCTTATCTCTACCGGGTTTCCGGCAAGGACTGGGTTGCCAACCACGCGCTTGCTGAAGAAGTCTTCGGACCGCTCGGCCTGATCGTGACAGTCGACAGCGCCGAAGAAATGCTGGAAGTGGCAAAGAGCTTCGAAGGCCAGCTGACGGCAACCCTGCATCTCGATGCCGGCGACGCCGAACTCGGCCGCAAGCTGCTGCCGATCCTGGAGCGCAAGGCGGGCCGCGTTCTCGCCAACGGTTTCCCGACCGGCGTTGAAGTCTCCGAGGCCATGGTTCACGGCGGCCCCTACCCGGCCTCCACGAACTTCGGCGCAACCTCTGTTGGCACCATGTCGATCCGCCGCTTCATGCGCCCGGTTTCCTACCAGAATATTCCTTCGGACGTTCTGCCGCAGGATATCCGCTAAAACAAAGGGGAAGGCGCAAAAGCGCCTTCCCTTTCAGTTCCGATGCGCTGGCCTCAGGCCTGCTGTATCGCCTCGATCTTTTTGAGGCCGCCGACAATTC
The DNA here is from genome assembly GCF_047445855.1 of Rhizobium sp. BR 250. Lineage (NCBI taxonomy): Bacteria > Pseudomonadati > Pseudomonadota > Alphaproteobacteria > Hyphomicrobiales > Rhizobiaceae > Rhizobium > Rhizobium sp. BR 250. The sequence goes on along the minus strand of NZ_JARWKW010000012.1, from coordinate 68,604 downwards.
CGGCAAAATCCTGCCAGACACCCTGCGCGCCCTTGCGCCATTCATCCGGCATTTCCGGCTGCAGCACCTTGCCGCCTTTCGAGAGCGCAAGGTCGACGGACTTTACTTCATCTTCAACGATCAACTGGTTGAAATAACGGGCACCTTCGCTGGAGGCTTCCGTGAGTACCTTCTTTTCCTCGTCATCCAGCTGGTTCCAGAAGGCTGCGCCATAATATACCACGCCCGAGGCCCAGATATGTCCGGTCTCTGTCAGATAGGGCACGACTTCGTAGAGCTTGAAACCGGCATAGGCCGATTTGGTGAGGTCCATGGCGTCGGCCACGCCGGTCGCCAGCGCATTATAGGTCTCAGTGATCGGAATACCGACCGGTGTCATGCCGAAAGCGCTCCACAATCTGGTGTGCAGCGGGCTCTGGATGACGCGGATTTTCTTGCCCTTCAACTGTTCCGGCCGGGTCACAGGCTCCTTGGTCAGAAGATGGCGTGCGCCGTAATTGATGAAACCGGCGGCAATGAATTGCTGTGCAGCGAGCTTCGCCTTCAGCTCTTCGCCGGTCTCACCCGTCACCACCTTGCGCACATGCTCGCCGTCGCGGAACAGAAAGGGCAGATCGAGTATCTGCAGTTCCGGCACCCAACCGGACAGCGAAGAGACGGTGGAGAGGCTGGCCTGAACCGAACCGAGGCGGATGTTTTCCGCCACTTCCTTTTCGCCACCCAGGGCCCCGCTCTTGACGATGTTGAAGCGGAAACGGCCGGGCAGTTTCGCCTCCACCAGCTCGCTGATCTTGACCCAGATTTTCGTCTCCGGCTTATCGTCGGCAAACAGCGACGCGACCGTGAGGCTGCGTGTTCTGGCATGCGCCGTGCGCACCAGGGCCGGTGCGGCGAGCGTCGCCGCACCGAGGGCGGAGAGCTTGAGGAGATGACGGCGATTGGTAATGGTCATGACGAAAACCCCTGACTTAAAAGAATATGGCCCAGACACACAAAATGGCGAGGGCAACGAGCAGCGAAACGAGATAGGGAATGACCGCCCGGAAAAGTGCGGAAGCCGGAACACGGGTCACGCCGCTGACCACGAAGATCAGCATGCCGAGCGGCGGCGTCAGGCCGTGGATCATCAGATTGACCACCAGAATGACACCGAAATGAATGGGATCGATGCCAGCTGCGACAGCAGCCGGCAGCAGGATCGGCCCGAAGAGCAGGATCGCCGCGCCGATATCCAGCACCAGACCGACCGCGAGCAGGATGAGGTTGGAGAGCAGCAGCACCGCGATCTTGCTGCCGCCAAGCAAAGTGACAAAATCCGTGACGAGGCCGGAGACATTGTCCACCGCCAGCAGAAAGGCGAAAGGACCGGCCGTACCGATCAGAAGGCCGATCGCCGCCGCCTCCCCTGCCGATTGCCGGAAGGTCGCGAAAATGCGGCCGGCGCCCAGCCGGTAACCGAGGCCGAGAAGCAGCGTATAAAGTGCCGCAAGGGCGGCCGCTTCCGTGGTGGTGACGATGCCGATACGGATGCCGACCACCACGATGACACCAAGGCCGAAGGCCGGTATCGCGGCGATGGCTGAGCGCCATCGCTCTGCCCCGGTGGCGCGCGGCAGGGTATCGACGCTGCGCACGCTCAAATGGATCGCCACGCCGAGGCAGGCTGCCATCAGCCCGCCGGCGAAGAAGCCGCCGACCAGCAGCGAACCGACCGAAAGATTGGTGGCGGTGGCGAGGATCAGAAAAGCGATAGAGGGCGGAATGACGTTGTCCAGCACGGATGTCGCGGCGATGATCGCGCCCGCCTGCGCCGGCGGATAGCCATGTTTGACGAGTTCCGGCTGGAAGGTGGAAGCGCCGAAGGCGGCGTTGGCGACCGATGAGCCGGATGCGCCGGAAAACAGCACGCTGGTCAGAAGCGTTGTCTGCGCCAGACCCGCCCGGCGGTGGCCAACGACGGAAGCGGCGAAGCGGACGAGCTGGTTGGCGACACCGGATACCGTCAGCAGGCTGCCGGCCAGCAGGAAGAAGGGGATGGCGAGCAGCAGGAATTTCGACATACCGGTCACGGTCGAGGAAACGATGGCCGGCTCCGGCAAGGTGCTGCCGAAGGCAATCGCCACATAAGCAGCGGCAAGAAAAGCGTGAGCGAGTGGTGCCGCCAGAACCAGTCCCAACGCCGCCGTCAGTGCCAGAAACAAGCTCGGCGGCAGGCTCGTATCGATAAACACCGCCGGCAGGCCAACATAGGTCGCAAGTGCGATGGCCATGGACAGCAGGACGGCGAGCATCTTGCCTTCGCTGAAACGCTGAAACGCCAGATAGACAAAAATCAGCCCGCCGCCCGCGCCAAGAAAGCCGAAACGCACCCATTCCGGCAGGCCGAGCGTCGGCGAAGTACCGCCCAGCATGGCCGCGATCTCCACCCCGCCGAAAGCAAGGATGAGTGCGGCAACAAAGGAGAAAGCATCGGCGAGAATTTCAGTGACGGCATGAAACCGCTGCGGCAGGAAGCGCACGAAGACATCGAGCCGCATTGCCAATGCGCTTTTGAGGCTGAGCGGTGCACCGACGGCGATCATCGCCACATTGAGCCATATGCCGAGATCTTCCGCGCCGATGAAGCCGGTATGGAGCAGATATCGCAGGGTGACATTGACCAGCACCACCACGAGAAGGGCCGCAAGGATCAATGCGGCCACCGCGCCAAGCACGGCATCGAAACGTGACAGCATCACCGCCGCTGCCGTCTCGAAGCTTTTGCGCCACTGCTTTTCCGCCACAGCCATAATCCGCCTTCCGCGCGTGATCGGTGTCACGCGGCCAGAAGCGGTATAGAAGAATGTCCCCCCGTGTAAAGCGCCGCGCTCTGGGAAAACGGGGCAGCAGTTAGAGCGCCACGAGATGGCCGGGCGAAACCTCGCGATATTCACGCGGCTTGACGGCATAATCGACAGCGCGGATCGGGCTTTTCAGCTCGTCATTCGCCGCACCGCGCCTTGTGTTGCGGCGGTCCGGGTCCGGCACCGGCACGGCGGCCATCAGCTTGCGGGTATAGTCGTGCTGCGGATTGTCGAAGACGGCAGCACGCGGGCCGATTTCGACGATTTCGCCGAGATACATTACCGCCACCCGATGGCTGACGCGTTCCACCACGGCCATGTCATGGGAAATGAACAGGAAGGCGAGATCGAGGCTTTGCTGCAGATCCAGCATCAGGTTGATGACCTGCGCCTTGATGGAAACATCCAGTGCCGAAACGCTTTCATCGGCGACGATGACCTTCGGCTGCAATGCCAGCGCGCGGGCGATGCAGATACGCTGCCGCTGGCCGCCGGAAAACTCATGCGGGTAACGCGCCGCCATATCGGGCGAGAGGCCGACCTTCTTCAGCATGTCGGCCACCACCTCCTTCGCTTCGCGGGTGCTTCCCATGCGGTGTTCCAGAAACGGTTCGGCAATCGCCGCCCCCACCGTCATGCGCGGATTGAGCGAGGCGAAAGGATCCTGAAAGATCATCTGCACCGTCTTGCGCATCTCACGCATGCCTGATTTGTCGAGGGTGAGAATATTCTCGCCATTGACCACCACCGAACCGGCATCCGGTTCGATCAGTCGCATGATGGCGCGACCGGTCGTCGATTTGCCGCAACCGCTTTCGCCAACGAGAGATAATGTTTCACCAGCCCTGAGATCGAACGACACATTCTCCACCGCATGCACGCGTCCGCTGAGTCGTCCCAATAGGCCGGAGTGGATGTCGAAGCGCTTGGTCAGCCCCTCCACCTTGAGCACCGGCTGCGCGCTGGCATCGACGGTATCGGCCGGGCGGGCCGGTTCCTGTGTTTCCCCCGTGGTGGTGTTGACGATGGGAAACCGCAGCGGTCTTTCCTCGCCCTTCATCGACCCCAGAACCGGAACGGCGGACAGAAGCGCCCGGGTATAGGGATGTTTGCCGCGATGGAAGATATCCGCCGTCGCGCCGACTTCCACCTGCTCGCCGCGATACATGACGACCGTTCGGTCGGCGATTTCCGCCACCACGCCCATATCATGGGTGATGAACAGGACGGAGGTGCCCTCCTCTTCCTGCAGCGTCTTGATGAGGTCGAGAATCTGGCCCTGAATGGTCACATCGAGCGCCGTCGTCGGCTCGTCGGCGATGAGCAGTTTCGGCCGCGAGGCCAGCGCCATGGCGATCATTACACGCTGGCGCATACCGCCGGAAAAGCGGTGCGGATATTCATCGAAACGCGAGGCGGCGGAAGGGATGCGTACCTTTTCGAGAAGGCGGACCGTCTCCGCCCTTGCTTCTGCTTTCGACATCGGCTGATGGCACAGCAAAGCTTCGGAAATCTGGTCGCCGATGGTGAAGAGCGGATTGAGGCTGGTCATCGGCTCCTGAAAGATCATGGCGACCTCGTTACCCCTGACCCGCCGCATGGCGTCTTCGGAAAGGGAGAGCAGGTTGCGACCGCCAAGCAGGATTTCACCCTTTACCCTGCTGCTTTCGCGGTCCAGCAGCCGCATGATGGAGAGCGAGGTTACGCTTTTGCCGGAACCGCTTTCGCCGACGATCGCGACCGTCTCGCCGGGGCCCACATCGAAGGAAATATCACGCACAACGGGTTTCCAGCCACCATCCACGAAGAAGGACGTGGTGAGATTGCGGACGGAAAGCACGGCATCTTCGGCACCAAGCGGTGCGACCTGCGGCATTGTCATGATCGTTCCCTTCTTTTCTTCTCGTTTGAATTCAGGCACGGCGTCGCGGCCTGCTTCTTCTCCCCGGGGGGGGGGGAGAAGGTGGCCCGAAGAGTCGGATGAGGGGGGCAAGGTTTCCGAAATCCGGCGGGGGTGCCCCCTCATCCCGCTGCCGCGGACTTCTCCCCTCGGGGAGAAGAAGCTCGCGGCACCCGCTCGTTCCACTCAGTCCGGCCAGCGCAGCATGCCGTCGAAACGGTGGCGGCTGCGGTCTTCGAACGGCGTGGCGATCACCTCGTTGGAGGCGCGCGCCTTATCCAGCTCTTCCGCCAGACGAGACGCAACAATGGTCTCCTGGCCGGGATGCAGGTTGCAGGGGTCGAGATAGAAATAGCGATGCTCGACCTCGTGATCACGGGTAATGATCGGCGGATTACCCCTCGCCAGCGCCGTCGTCAGGTCCCACGCGGTGATATGCGCTTCTTCGGCATCGATGATGACGCGCAGCCGGTCGAGCGGGTTGTTGGTCGGGTCCGGTTCGATCAGCGCCGTCACGCCCGGGCGTCCGTCCAGCGTCTTTTTCCAGAGGTTGAGATAACCTGTTTCCCGCTCGCGAATACCGGCATGGTCACGCTTTTCCCACGCTTCCAGCGTGGCCATGACGCCATAGATGCTTTCCTTGCCGACCTTCATGCCGCGGCCGATGCCCATATTCTGCAGGAAGGCATGGCGCACCAGTTCCTTCTTGCCGGCAACGATGCCCGACGTGGGGCCGCCGAGGAACTTGTGGCCGGAATAAAGTACCACATCCGCGCCGGTGGCCAGAAACAGTTTCAGGTCATATTCGGAAGCCGCATCGACGATAACAGGTACGCCCCTGGCATGGGCAATCTCGACGAATTCGGAAAGATGCAGCAGGCCGTAGTCGACCACATGATGCGAGACGACATAAACCGCCGCCGCAGTTTTTTCGGTGATGGCGTTTTCCATGTGAAAACGGTGGGTCGATGTCGCCTGCCCGATCAGCACTACCTTGCCGCCGCCGAGCCGGATCGCCTGATCCACCGGCGCGCCATAGCTCACCACATGACCCATCTGCACCAGCACTTCGTTCTTCTCAGGCGCGGCATCGGGCAACTTTTCGATGGCCAGCAGATTATTGCCGGTGATCGCACCCGCCACCGCAAGGCTGATGCCGGACGAGCAGGAGGCCGTGACGAAACCGGCCTCGCCGCCCGTCAGCCTTGATATTACCGCGCTCGCCTTGCGTTGCAGATCGTTGATCTCGACGAATTGCGGCAGGATGGCCGCCATGGCCTGAACGGCCTCGGGAACGACAATCGAAGCGCCGAGCGAGGTCATGGTGCCCGAGACGTTGATGACCGGGCGAAGACCGATCCTGCTTCTGATATCCTCGGTCATGTCTTTCTCCTGTTCTTGCGATGCGATGGGCATCGACATATATGCCATAATAATGTAATAGCTTCTCAGAATTCATGAGGAGCCAAAATTGGACGCCCATAAACTGGACGAAATGCCTTCAACCGCCCTGCCCGACGCCGCTGAAAACGCGGACACGAAGGCGGCCAAGCGCTCGCGCGTCAGCGGCATCGACCGCGCTCTTCAGGTGATTGATTATCTTTACGAAACCGGTTCTCCTGCTGGCGCTTACGCCATCGCCAAGGCGATCAAGGCGCCGCTTTCCACCGTTTATGTGATCATCGACGATCTCGTCGAAAAGAACATGCTGGCGCGTAATGCCGATGGCAACATCTGGCTCGGCGCGCGGCTTTACCACTATGGCCTTGCCTATGCCCGCTCTCTGGATTTCATGGGTGTCGCCACCCACGAAATGCACGATCTGTGCCGCCATGCGGGCGAGACCGTGCAGCTTTGCGGCCGCGATGGCGACCATATGCTTGTGCTGGCCATGGCCGATGGGCCCAGCCATTTTCAGGTTGCGTCCCGCGTCGGCACCCGCGTTCCCCTGAACTGGACGGCGTCCGGCCGTCTGCTCGTCGGCCATCTGCCGGAGGCGGAGCGCCTCGAACTTTTCCGGCGCTGCGCCCGCTCCTCGCCGACCGGCCGTGCGGAAATCAATCCCGAGACCCTGTCGCAATCGGCCGCAGCCGCTTTTCATGACCGGCTGTCGATACAGGTCGCCGAATCCGATTATGCCGTCGCCTGTATCGCCTCGCCGATCTGCGACAACAGGGGCGAATGCGTCGCGACGATTTCGATCGTGCTGCCTGAACAGAAGGTTCTGGCGGACGAGAACCATTATACCGAACAGGTCAGGGTCTCGGCGGAACGGATCGAGAAGCTGATGGGCTGGCGCAACCATTGAATAGCCTCAACCCTTGAGTGCGACGATGGCTTCGATCTCGACGGTGATGTTGCCCGGCAGCGAGCCAAAACCCACGGCGGAGCGGGCGTGCTGCCCGGCATCGCCGAACACATCGATGAAGAGATCGGAACAGCCGTTGATGACGCTCGGGTGATCGCGAAAATCGCTGACGGCATTGACCATGCCGAGCAGCTTGACCACCTTCTTCACCCGCGACAGATCGCCCAGCGCCTCATGCATGACGGCAAGCAGGTTGATGCCGGTGAGGCGTGCATGATTATAGGCCTCTTCCAGCCCGATTTCCGCGCCCACCTTGCCGGCGTAAAGATGGCCGTTTTCCTCCCGCGGTCCCTGCCCAGAGAGATAAAGCATGTTGCCCTCCACCACATGCGTGACGAAATTGGCAATCGGCGGCGGCGGCGGCGGCAGGGAGATGCCGAGCGCAGCGAGCCGGTCATAGGGCGAAAGGTGCCCTTCTGCATCAAGCGAAGACTGTTTCACGCGAATTCCTCATAATGCCGGGACTTGTATCCCGTAATGTCTGCGGAAGGCGGAGGGCATGCTCCCGCCTTTCCATTCGGGTTCAGCGCCAGGAATAACCATGGCTGTGGCGCACCAGCTTGCGCGCCCTTGGAATGTAACGACTGGCGGCAATCGCCTCGGCACCGATGACCGCGTAACGCGGCTCGAACAGGCGCTTCAGACGCGAGACGTCGCCATTGGAATCCGTCGCTTCCAGATCGGAATCCACCAGATCGAAAACCGTGAAATCGGCGCGCTGGCCAACATCGAGACGGTTTTCCATATCGAGGCGGATGACGGAGGCCGGATTGCGGGTAACGGCCTCGACGACATTTTCGAAGGGCATATCAACCGACAGCAGCTTCGACATGGTCGTTGCCAGATCCCAGACCGGGAAATTCATCGAATGGCCGTGCAGATCCGTCGAGATCGAGAAAGGTAAAAGGCCACGCGCAATCGCCGCTTCCGCCACCTTGAAGGAGAAGGATGCCCCGCCATGGCCAATATCCAGCCGGATGCCTTCACCGGCGCAGCGTTCGGCAAGGTTGAACAGGTCCTCGTCTTCCATGATGCTGGAGCCTGACTTACCGTTGAAGCAATGGGTCACGACATCACCGGGGCCGAGAATTTCCAGCACTTCATCATAAAGTGCGGGCGGTTCGCCCACATGCACCATCATCGGCACTTTCAGGATCTTGGCGATCTTCTTGCCGAGCTTGACCGGCGTCACACCCCAGGAGCCGGTAATGACATGGCTCGCCCGCACCTTGATGCCGACGATATGTTCGCTGTTTTCGGCATAAACTTCGAGAATGCGATCAAGGTCAATGTCCTTGATATCACGCAGTTCCGGCACGCGGTTGCAGGCAACAAGGCCGATGGAGCCGAGATTGAGGAAGGCCTTGATGCGCTCTCTCGAAGGCTCAATGATATATTCCCGGAAACCATGGAAATTCGCTTCGCCCGCCGAGCCGGCATCCACCAGCGTGGTCACGCCGCGCTCAGCTCCGCATTCGGAGGGACGGATGGAGATATCGGTGCCGCCATGCCAGATATGCACGTGCAGATCCACCCAGCCGGGCGAGATGAAGGCGCCCTTGGCATCGATGCGCTGGGCATCCGCAGGCGCCTGCAGGGCAGAGCCTACCGCGGCAATCTTGCCGTCTCCGCCGATCAGAATATCGGTCGAAGCCTGTGATGCGCCCTTTCCGAAACCGACGGGTTTGACATTGGTGAGAAGAATGGGAGCTTGAAGAGGCGTTTTCGCCTGTTCGCCGGACGACATATTACAAATCCCTTCGCAGTCTTGGGTCGAGCATGTCCCGCAGCCCGTCGCCAACCATTTGCAGCGACAGTACGGAAAGAATGATGGCAAAGCCGGGGAAATAGGTCATCCAGTCGGCCTGGCCGATATATTGGCGGCCGGCGGAAATCATGGTTCCCCAGGTCGGTATTTCAGGGCTGACGCCAAGCCCCAGGAACGACAGGCCGGCCTCGGCCAGCATGGCGCTGGCGAAAAGGAAGGTGCATTGCACGAGGATCGGCGAGACCAGATTGCGCAGCACATGCCGCGTCATGATGTGGAAGGTGGAAATGCCGAGCGCCTTGGCCGCCTCCACATAGGGCAATTCACGGATCACCAGTGTCGAGGCGCGCACGATGCGGGCAAGGCGCGGCGAGTAGACGACAGCCAGCGCGATGATGACAGTCGTGAGCGACGGGCCGAGTGCCGCCACCAGCGCAATCGCCAGCAGAATATCCGGAAAGGCCATCATCGCATCGATCAGCCGGGCGATCGGCGTGTCCAGCTTCTGGAAGAAACCGGCAAGCAGCCCGAGGGTGATGCCGATCAGCGCCGAAAGCGCCACCACGGCGGCCCCCACCAGAAGCGACAACCTTCCGGCATAGATGGTGCGGGAAAAGACGTCGCGGCCGAACTCGTCGGTGCCGAACCAGTAGAGTTCGCTTGGCGGCTTCAGGCGGTTCACGATCGACAATTTCGATGGCGAATAGGGTGCGATCATCGGCGCGAAGACGGCGAGCAGCACGAAAACGAAGAGAACAATGACGCCGGCGGCCACAGTCTTGCGTTTGAGAAAGCGCCGCAGGAACAGGATGGTCGGGTTGCGCGCCGGTGGGGTGGTGGAAACAATATCGGCCATCAGTAACGAACCCTCGGATCGACCAGCAGGTAAAGCATGTCGATTGCAAAATTGATGAGCACGTAAAGCCCGGCGATAACGAGAAGCGCACCCTGAATGACCGGATAATCACGCCGAAGCACAGCGGAGACGACGAGGTTGCCGACACCCGGCAGGCCGAAGACGGTTTCCGTGACGACCGCCCCGGAAATCAGCACGGCGGCGGTGAGGCCAAGCACGGTGAGGATGGGAATGAGCGCATTCTTCAGCGCATGTTTCATCACCACCCGGCGCTCCTTGACGCCCTTGGCTCTGGCGGTGCGGACATAATCGTCGCCGAGAACATCCAGCATCGAAGCGCGGGTGAAGCGCAGGATGAGGGCAGAGGAAACGAGGCCGAGCGCGATTGCCGGAAGGGTCAGGTGATACATGCGCTCGAGGAAACTTGCGCCCGGCCCGCCGTAACCCGACACCGGGAACATATCGAGCCGGACGGCGAAGACCTGCATGAGGATGAGGCCGAGCCAGAAGCTCGGAATGCTTGCCGCCAGCATCGCCACCGTGGTCGCCGCCTGATCCACGAAAGAACCGCGCCGGTAAGCGGCATAGATGCCGATGGGAAGGGCGATGACACTGGCAATCAGCAGTGAAAATATCGTCAGGAAGAAGGTCGGTTCCGCCCGGTCAAGAAGCGCTGAGCCGACCGGCATGTTGAGAAAGATCGACTGACCGAGATCACCCTTCAGCAACTGGCCAATATAATAGACATATTGCACCCCGAGCGACTGATCGAGACCAAGCCGGGTGCGCAGTTCCGCAATGTCCTGCGCCGAGGCATCCGGCCCCAGCATCACGGCGGCCGGGTCTCCGGGTGTGACGCGCAGGATGACGAAAACGATGGTGACGACGAGGAACATCACCACGATCATTCCCGCAAGTCTCTGGAAAATATAGCGTATCACGTATGAAAGCTCCGAAGCGCGTGATTGCCGCAACCAGGCGACGGTTGAACTGGGTTGACGATGAGTGTCGGCACCTCGCACTCAGGGTCGGGAAAAACGCTTGCTTCCGTCATGCCGGACTTGATCCGGCATCCAGCCACCACGCGTCCGCGTGGTGAAAGAGACTCTTGCGATCAAGGACTTGATCGCGCTGGATCGCGGCTCAAGGCCGGGATGACGGGGGTGCGGATGTAATACCCTGCACCCCGAGACCAAGCTGATCCTACTTCTTAACCGAGGCGTTCCAGAAATAAGGCCATGGAGCCGGATCGACGCCTTCCAGCTTGTTGGACTTGGCGGCCACGGCGTTGAAATCGCCGATCTTGATGAGCGGCAGCTCCGCATAGATCGTCTTCTGCACATTGGCCCAGAGTGCGACGCGCTTGTCCGGATCAGCCTCGGAAGTGAAGGCATCAACCGCCGCCTTGCGCGCCGGCGTATCCCACCAGCCCGGCGAGCCGGTGGAGAGCGCACCGATCAGCGCCGGTTCCGGCAGGAAGGGGCTGTGGGTGATGTAGATGTCCCAGAGTTTCGAATCGGCGCGGCGCTGCGTCAGCGTCGCCCAGTCCACCACCTGCATGTCCACCTTGAAACCGGCAAGCTTCAGATATTCGGCGGCGACCTGCGCCATCTTGTAGTGGAATTCATATTGCCGGCTGGTGAGAATACGCAGCGGCTCGCCATTATAACCGGCCGCCTTCAGCTTTTCGACAGCGGCCTCCGGGTTTCCGATATTATAATTGCCCTCGACACCCTCTTCCGAATGCCAGGAGAAATTGTCAGGATAATAGGCGCCATCAAGCGCATAAAAATCCGTGCTGCCGAAAGCGGCCGCCAGCATGTCTTCCATGTTCAGCGCTTCGGTTACCGCCTTGCGGACCTCAAGCTTGGAAGACAGCCCCTCCTTTGTGTTGAACACGAAGACCGGATAACCGAAAGGCTTCAGCATCAGCGGCTGCGAGGCCGACGAGGATTTCACCTTGTCGAAGGATTCGACCGGAATGGAATCGACGTAATCATATTGCCCGGAAACGGCGGCTTCGACGCGGGTGTTCGGATCAGGCACCGGAACGAAGCGAATTTCATCGAGATATTGGTGGCGTGCGCCACCGTAACCGTCACTATCCCCCTCGCGGGACTTGTAGCCGTCAAAGCGGACGAGCTGGATATATTGATCCGCCTTGCGTTCCTTCAGCATATAGGGACCGGTGCCGATAAATTCGGCCATCGGCTCCGCCTGCTTTTCCGCCGGCAGGATGATGGCCGCCGAATTGTTGAAGGCGAGCAGCGAGGCCAGCGGCGCATAGGGCTGCTTGAGGGTGATCGTCACCGTTCCGGCATCGGGTGCGGAAATGTTGTCGATGAAACCGGCGGCCTGTTTGCCGCGCGAGGCGATCTTCATCCAGCGGCCGAGCGAGGCGACGACGTCTTCAGACGTCATGTCGCTGCCGTCATGGAACTTGATGCCCTGGCGCAGCTTGATCGTGTAGGTTTTGCCGTCCGCGCTGATCTCGGGCAGGCTTTCGGCCAGAAGCGGCGTCACCTTCCAGCCCTTGTCGAAGGTATAGAGCGTCTCGAAAATATGCTGCGTGACGATGCCGACGAGATCGGCGGTCGAGGCCATGGGGTCGAGTGTCGGCGGCTCGCCGATCGTCGCGACGTTGATCACGCCGCCCTTTTCCTGAGCCATCATCACCCCCGGCGCAAGCAGCAAGGCGGCGGTGGCGAGAAATGCAAGTTTACGTCTCATGGTCAAGCTCCCAGCTCTTTGTTCCAACCTGATGTTCCATTATTATGTTATATGCATCTTTATAACAGAATATCCCGATAAGACGCCTTGTCAATGACCCTCACCGGGGAAGATGGAAGCCGGGGGGCGCCGATAGGAGAAGGAGGCTTTGCGAGAAGGGAGGACAAGGGGCAAAAATAACGGTGATTTTTGCTGGAAAACGAGTGGCTGCACGCCGCATCGACAGGGGGCTCAAGGAAGCCGGACGATAAAGATCGATGGCAGACAGCGAATTAAGAAGGCGGGATATTTCGCATCTGCGAACAAAGTGCTATTGGAATAGCTGGAAAGACAAAATTCCGACAGACATCGCCTGCCATTGATATTATAATTACGTCATTCGTTTCCATCAGCCGTGTTTTTAAGGGCTGCAGACAAAGCCGATATTCCACACCGCCGAACTTTATCCAAAGGCGGATCATAAATTTTTTATTACGTTGAAATTATTGAGGAAATCATGAAGACGGCAATCGTGCATGACTGGCTCACCGACAGGGGTGGGGCCGAAAAGGTGCTTCACAATCTCCTGGAGATTTATCCGGACGCGGATATTTATTGCCTTGTCGACTTCATGAGCGAGCGCGACCGGGGATTTCTCGGCGGCCGGCAGGTCCACACCTCCTTCATCCAGAAACTGCCCTTCGCCCGAAAAAAATATCGCTCCTATCTGCCGCTGATGCCGCTTGCCATCGAGCAATTCGACATGAGCAGCTACGATCTGGTGATTTCCTCAAGCTATGCGGTCGCCAAGGGCGTCATCACCGGCCCGGGCCAGTTCCACGTTTCCTATATCCACAGTCCCATTCGCTACGCCTGGGATCTTCAACACCAATATCTCAAGGAAACGCGGCTCACGCGCGGCTTCACCTCCTGGATCGCCCGCGCCATTCTTCATTATATCCGCATGTGGGATATCCGCACCGCCAATGGCGTCGACCTGATGACGGTCAACTCCAAGTTCATCCGCAACCGGGTGCGCAAGTGTTATGGCCGTGATTCCACCGTGATCTATCCGCCGGTGGACACCTCCCACCTGTCTCCTTCCGACCGCAAGGGCGACTATTTCGTCACCGCCTCCCGGCTGGTGCCCTACAAGAAGGTGCACCTCATCGTCGAAGCCTTTGCGAAGATGCCCGACAAGCGACTGGTCGTCATCGGCGACGGGCCGGACATGAAACGCATTCGCGAAATCGCGACGCCCAATGTCGAAATCCTTGGTTTTGTCGGCAATGAGGAGCTTCATAAATACATGGCCGAAGCCAAGGCCTTCGTCTTTGCGGCTGAAGACGATTTCGGCATCGTACCGGTCGAATCCCAGGCGCTCGGCACGCCTGTTATCGCCTATGGCAAGGGCGGCGCGCTCGAAACCGTCATCCCGCTCGGCGCCTCCAATCAGCCGACCGGTCTTTATTTCCGCGAACAGACGCCCGAAGCAATCCGTGGCGCCGTGCAGGAATTCGTCGACAATTCAGACAGTTTCGACAAAAGCGCCTGCATCGACAATGCCGCACGCTTCTCACGCGAAAGGTTCCTGCGGGAATTCGCCGATACCGTGAATTTTGCGCTCGCCGAAAGGGCCTGACCAGCGCTGGTAAAATTAAAAAATCTTTACGCAACAATTAATTAGAAAGATTTTTAGACCGACAGGTAAGAAACCTCGCAAGCGTGACAAAACTGCACTAGCGCAATGTAGCCATTGCGGGGATTATTGCAGACAACCGAATATTGACGAGCGGCGATACTGAAAACATTCGGGAACGCGAATATTGAAAATGGCGTGGATTCTTCCAACGCGATTTAGCAATGAATAAACTTGAAGCGTCGCCAGAACTTGGGCATATGCCCTGAGGAAAGCGTTATTATTTCACAATGCGATTCTGCTGATCGATTGGTAATGTCGGCGGGGGTTTCTTTACCAAATTATTTTATAAAGTGATTATTTTAGAAACCTATACGATGTCCGGATTGTTCCCGCTTTTTGGACGATATTCATTTTGAGGACCAAATGCGTTTATTGAATGTTTCGATTCTGCTTGCCTCTGCAGCGCTGGCCGGTTGCACGGTTACCGCGGCATCCGGCCCCGATGCCGCGTCAATCGAATCCAACGCCTCCGTGAAGTTCACCTCCAAGGACAAGAAGAAAACCGCAGGTGTCGACTACGCGCTGATCGACATAAACAGCTCCGTTCTCAATTACGTCGGCGATACCACCTCCTCTACCCTGCTCGGCAGCTTCGGCGGTGGCAAGGGTGGCGTTCCGGCGCTGCCCATGGGTGTCGGCGACGTGGTCCAGGTTGCGATCTTTGAAAGCCAGGCGGGTGGCCTGTTCATTCCAAACGACGCCGGCAGCCGTCCCGGAAACTTCATCAGCCTGCCGAACCAGACGGTGGACCGCGAAGGCAATATCAGCGTTCCCTATGCCGGCAAGATCCGCGCCACCGGCCGCAATGTCGAGGACGTGCAGAGCGAAATCGAGGAGCGGCTGGCCAACCGCGCCATCGAACCGCAGGTTCTCATCACCAAGATTTCCAGCCGCTCCGCGCAGGCCTCCGTGCTCGGCGACGTCAAGGAAGCAACGAAGGTTCAGCTTTCGGAAGCGGGTGACCGTGTTCTCGACGTCATTTCTTATGCGAAGGGCCTCAGCGCGCCGAACATCGAATCCTACGTCACGCTGATCCGTCGCGGAAAGACCGCCCGCGTCAACTATAACCACCTGGTCAGCACGCCGTCCGAAAACATCTATGTGGTTCCGGGCGATACGATCATGGTGGAGCGGGAACGCCGCACCTATCTCGCCTTTGGCGCTTCCGGCCTGAATGGACGTTTCGAGTTCGAAGATGCCGATCTCAAGCTTTCGGATGCGCTCGGCAAAGCGGGCGGACTGGTCGATTCCCGTGCGGACCCTGCACAGGTCTATGTCTATCGTATCGTCAAACGCGACCTTCTCGTGAAGCTCGGCATCAATACGTCGAAATTCCCCGGGGAGGACGTTCCGGTCATCTTCCGCGCCAATCTGCGCGACCCGTCGACCTTCTTCGCCAGCACGAAGTTCCCGATGCAGGATCGCGACATCATCTACGTCACCAATTCGCAGGCCACCGAACTCTACAAGTTCCTGGATCTTGTCGGCTCTGTTCCGGCAACGACGGGCAATATTGCCGACGACGTGGTTACGACGCGCAACGCCATCCGGGCCTTCTGACTTCGGCATGCCCATACGCATACCAAAGCCGCCCCGGAAACGAGGCGGCTTTTTCTTTGGCCAGAACCCGCGGCGACAGGAAGCGCGACAGAGTAGGCCGGCACCTGGCCCGAAAATCACTCCAGCCCCTGCATCGCAGGGCGATCGAGCCACGGACATTGTCGCGGCCATTACAAAAGTTTAAGGTGATTTCGCAGCGCATTGGGTGTCTTGTGGGGGAAAGCTGCTCCCAAGGCTTGCCGCACATGTTCGGGAAACATGTATCGCTCTCATTTCGCGGAATCGTCAGATGAAACGTTTCTGGACCGCCCTCAGCGTTCTTGCCATCGCCGCCGCCGGCGCTTGGTACTTCAAGGACCGCCTGCCGCTCGACCAAATTCCCTACCTTAAACAATTCGCCAGCGTTTCTCCGCAGGCCGGCACCGAAACTGCAACACAGTCCTCCCAGAGCGGCCAGCCAGCCCGGCAGCAGGGACAAAGACAGGGCGGCGGACGGCGCAATGGCGGACCACCCACCGTCAGCACCATCGCGGTCAGCAAGGCAACGCTGCCGATGGATGCAACGGCGACGGGGTGGGCGATTGCCGCCGACATCACCAATATCGCACCGCTTCAGGCTGGTCTCGTCACCGAAATCGAAGCGAAGGACGGCCAGCATATCAAGGCGGGCGATTTGATCCTCAAGATGGATGACCGCATCGCCCGTGCCGCCGTCGACAAGGACAAGGCCAATATCGCCGCCGATCAGGCAACGCTGGAGCAGACGGAAGCCGCCTTCCAGCGCGCCGCCAATCTCGTGAAGCAAAGCGCCGAATCCCAGCAGGTGCTGGATCAGGCAAGGGCGGCGCGCGATAGTGCCAGCGCCAAGATCGATGCCGACCGCGCAATGCTTGCCTCCGACGAAGTGGCGCTCGAACATATGGAAATCCGTGCCCCCTTCGACGGGCGACTCGGCGATATCAGCGTCAGTCCCGGCGCCTATCTCAGCGCCGGCATCAATATCGTGACAATCACGAAATATGATCCCATCTCGGTCAGTTTCCGCCTTTCTCAGCGTTACCTGCCGCAATTGCGCGAAGGTGTGGCGAAGGACACCGCCGTCGATGTCGACCCCGCCGCGACGGGCGGCGAGCCCATGCGCGGCGTGCTGCGGTTTTACGACAACACGGTGGACCAGACCTCCGGCACCGTGCTGGCCAAGGCGGAATTCAAGAACGATCGCGGTCTTTTATGGCCCGGCCAATCCGTCAATGTCACCGCGCATTTCATTTCGGATGTGGAAATGATCGTGGTGCCGACGGTTGCAGTGCGGCCGGGTCCAAAGGGCAATTTCGTCTATACCGTCGATAGCGACCACCATGCCCATATGACGCCGGTGGAAGTCGCCCGCTCGAATGGCGATCTCACCGCCATTGCAAGCGGCCTCAATGGCGGCGAACATATCATCGTCGAGGGTCAATCCGAACTTGCCGACGGCCAGTTCGTGGTCGAGCAATTTTCCGACAAGGGCGGAGCGGCCGGCAATCTGGCCGCCAATATTCCGCAGGAACAGGTTGGCGGCCAATGATCCCTAATTTCTGCATCAACCGGCCCGTCGCCACCACACTTCTCGCCATCGGCCTCGTGCTCGCCGGGCTTGCCGGCTTCCGCCTGCTGCCCGTTGCCGCCCTGCCGAAGGTGGATTTTCCGACGATCAACGTCTCTTCGTCGCTCTCCGGCGCTTCGCCACAAACCATGGCCACATCGGTCACCACGCCGCTGGTCAAGCAGTTCGAGACCATTCCGGGCGTCAGCGAAATCAGCGCCACCAACACGCTCGGCAACAGCTCGATCGTGTTGCAATTCGATCTCAACCGCAATATCGATGCGGCTGCGGCCGATGTTCAGGCCGCGATTTCTCGCGCGCAACGGCAATTGCCGAGCAACATGACGACGACGCCGAGTTATCGCAAGACCAATCCGGCCGATGCGCCGGTGCTGCTGCTTGCCGTCAACAGCAAGGAAATGCCGACCAGCAAGGTGGATGAAATCGCCGAGAACATCATCTCGCCGCTTCTCTCCACCATTTCCGGCGTTGCGCAGGTGAGCATCTATGGTGCACAGACCTATGCCGTGCGTATCGGCCTTGATCCGACGCAGCTTCAGGCAAGAGGGCTCGGCGTTGATACCGTCACAACGGCCATCGCCCAGGCGAATAATCAGGTGCCCGTTGGCGCCCTGCAGAACGATAACCAGCGCCTGACGATCGAGGCCGATACCCAGCGCACCGATGCGGCCGCCTTCCGCTCGCTGGTCGTCTCGACCAACAAGGGCGCGCCCATCCATCTCAGCGATATCGCCAATGTCACCGACAGCATCGACAATACCAATGCCGGAAGCTGGTTCGATGGCGAACAGGCCATCATTCTCGCCGTGCAGCGTCAGCCGGACGCCAATACCGTCGAAGTGGTTGATGCCATCAAGGCCAAGCTGCCGGCGCTTCACCAGCAATTGCCGCCATCCGTCAATATCCACGTCATGAATGACGCTTCGACCGCGATCAAGGATGCGATCTCGGACGTCCAGTTCACCCTGTTCCTCACCATCGGGCTGGTGGTTGCGGTCATCTATCTCTTCACCGGGCACCTGACGGCGACCATCATTCCGGGCCTTGCCGTGCCTTTGTCGCTCATCACCGCTTTCGGCATGATGTATGTTCTGGGCTACAGCATCGACAACATCTCGCTGCTCGGGCTGACACTATCGGTGGGTCTGGTGGTGGATGACGCCATCGTCATGCTGGAAAACATCCTGCGCCTGCATGAAAAAGGCCTGCCCATGCGCGAGGCGGCGCTGCAAGGTGCGGCAGAAGTCAGCGGCACCATCCTGTCCATGTCCATCTCGCTGGTGGCCGTCTTCATTCCCATTCTGTTGATGGGCGGAGTGATCGGCCGGCTCTTTAACGAGTTCGGCATGGTCGTCACGCTGGCGATCATGGCCTCGGCACTGGTTTCGCTGACGGTGACGCCCATGCTCGCTTCGCGCCTGTCGGGCCATTCCTCCCGGCCGCCAGCCATCATCCGCTGGTTCGATGCCGGCTTCGAGCGCACGCTTCGCCTCTATGGCAAGGCGGTCGGCTGGTGCCTTTCCCATCGCCGCACCGTGCTTGCCTCGTTTCTCGCCTCGGTCGCTGCTTCGGTCTTCCTGTTCGAAACCCTTCCCTCCAGCTTCTTCCCGCAGGAAGATATCGGCCGTCTTTCGGTCTCGACACAGGCGCGTGAGGATATTTCCTACACGGCAATGCGCGATCTCCAGGCACAGGTTGCCGATCAGATCCGCAAGAACCCGGCCGTGGTGCATGTCACCTCCATCGTCGGCGGCAATTCGCGCAATCCGCTGAACAACGGTTCGATGTTCGTGGAACTGAAACCCAAGGAAGAACGCGCGCCGCTCAGCCAGGTGCTGACCGAACTCGGTCAGGCCACCTCGAAAGTGGCTGGCATTCGCACCTATATCAACCCGCAGCAAAGCCTGCGTTTCGGCGGGCGCAGTTCCGCCAGCCAGTACCAGCTCGTCGTTCAGGGCCTGAATGCCGATACGACCAATGAATGGTCGAACAAGCTGATGGAGGCAATGCGCCGCGACCATACATTCACCTCGGTCACCTCCGACGCCCAGAACGGTGCGATCGCCGCCACGATCTCTGTCGATTCAGAAAAGGCGGCTGCCTTCGGCATCACCAATGACCAGCTGCGCAAGACACTGGAAATGTCCTTTGGCGGTTATACGGCGGCGCAAATCCAGTCGACCGGTGACAGCTACGATGTCATCGTGGAATTCGACAGTTCGAAACCCTGGAATGATGATTTCCTCAGCGATATCAACATTCTTTCCGCGAAATCCGGGGTTCTGGTTCCGCTTTCCAACTTCGCCTCGCTGACCCGCACGCAGGCACCGGTTACCATCAACCAGACGGGCCAGCTCGTCTCCACCACCATCTCCTTCAACCTGCCGGATGGTGTGGCGCTTTCCGATGCCACAAGCCGGATCGACCAGATCAAGACCACGATCGGCCTGCCGCAGGATGTGTTCACCAGCTATGGCGGCACGGCGGCGATCTTCCAGCAGAGCCAGGGCAATACCGGCATCCTCATTCTGGCGGCGGTGCTGACTATCTATGTGGTGCTGGGCGTGCTTTATGAAAGCTTCATCCACCCGCTGACCATCCTTTCCGGCCTGCCGGCCGCCGCCTTCGGCGCTCTCGTGGCGCTGAAGGTGATGGGCATGGATTTCTCGATCATCGCCCTCATCGGCTTGCTGATGCTGATCGGCATCGTGAAGAAAAACGCGATCATGATGATCGACGTGGCGGTGGAGCTGATGCGCGAAAAAGCGGAACCGCCCGCAACCGCCATTCACGAGGCCTGCGTGCGCCGTTTCAGGCCGATCATGATGACGACTTTCTGCGCATTGCTGGGCGCTTTGCCCATCGCGCTCGGCTCCGGCGCAAGTTCGGAACTGCGCCAGCCGCTCGGCATCGCCGTGGTCGGTGGTCTCATCGTCTCGCAATTGCTGACACTGTTCATCACACCCGTCATCTTCGTGGAGATGGACCGGTTCGGCCACTTCCTCACCGGGCTATTTTCCCGCCGGAAGAACGTCGAACCCCATGCTGAGCAGCAAAAACCGCAAGGCAAGACCGAGCCGGATTCCGTGGCGGCCTAACGCACTTCCCCGAGGCGTTTCAGCGCCTCGGGAAAACCTTTGCCCTGCAGCTGGAACGACACGATACGGCCCTGCAGATCGGGCGCCTCGATGGTGAGTGTCTGTTCCGCCTTCAGCGCCGACACCAGCTCGATGAACGGCGTGAAGGACACGATGCAGCCAACCGGCAGACAGGTGCTGACCTGTACTTCCTGAAGGCGCATATTTCCCGATTTCACCGAAAACAGCTTGGTGACGGCCAGGCCGAACGGCAGCACCATGGTGCCGGTGAGTTTGTCCGGCGCTGCCGCATTGTCTATCCGGAACTCGACGGAAACGACCAGCTTGCGGGTTTTTTCCTCCAGCTGCACCTGGGCGATGGCGCAAACCGGCTTCGTCTCTCCCCCTGTGGAGGGTGCGGCATCGGCGCCGTCTTTTTTTGCGGGAGCCGCACAGGCAAGCTGCCAGCTTCCGTAAGCCTCATGTAATGGCACTGCGCTTTCCGCCGCCTGCTGCGCAGCCGCGCCACTCGCCGTGACACCGGCATGAAAAAGAACCGCAAGGGCCGTTTTCGCGATGCGGTTTCGACGATGTCCCATCAGAAACGAACTCCAAGTTCCGCAGCAGCGGATTGATCCAGCACGCCAGCCCCGAAAACCGCACCATAACGAAATGTCAAAGTGGCGGAGGGGATGAGATCGTAGCTCAGCCCCAGGTTCAATATTGCGGCATCGCGCGGGCTCGACGTACTTGAGACTGAAAATGAACCGCCACCCTCGTAGAACAGGCTGCTGCCCACGGCAGGGTCGCCATAATTGTGGCGCCACGCCAGATCGAACATCGCGCGGCCAAGCATGCCTTCAAGCGCGATATCGCGGCTGATCCGCGCACCGAGCGTGGTGTAAAACTGATCGTAGCGCGCGGAGCCGGCGGAAACCGCTGCAATGCCACCATTTTCCCGGAAGGAATCCGTGCGGCTATTCACATAGGCAATATTGGCATAGGGCTCGATATGGGTGAGGTCGAAATCGAAGCGCCAGGCGGCTTCGGCAAAGACCTGTGAGGTGGAGCCGCCGTAGTTGGCGGAAAGGCTTTCCTCCAGCGTGGAGAAGGAAATCGACCGACGGGTTTCGACATTCTGGAAAGCGTGGATTGCGCCAAGCCGCAGCGAGGCGGGACCTATCGCCGTGCCCGCATAAGCGGCCACATAATAGCTGTCGACATCGGCCGAGGCGGCAAGCGCCGTATGGTTGATATCGTCATGGCCATAACCGGCCGCCACCCCGGCGCGCCAGCTTTCACCAACTTCTCCATCCAGACCGAAGAGAACACCACCGCCTCTCATATCGGCGGACGAACCATTGCCGTCACCATCGATACGCCCGCGCGACCCGAAACCGCTGGACCAGAAGGTAAGCGCGCCTTCATCAAGGGCGACAGGGTTCTCACCGCCTTCCGCATAAGCCACCGGCAGGATCGGCCGCGCATCGACCCCCTCGAAAGCGCTGCGCAGCCGGTTGAGAATGACATCGCGGGTTTGCCCGCTGCGATTGATCAAGGCCATGGCGAGTGAAGGATGGATTTCTCCGGCAAGCTGCGAAAAGGCCGATTGCGTTTCGCCCTCCTGGAGAAAGACGGCGGCCTGGTACAAAGGCGCGTTTTCTCCAAGCGCTTCGACCGCATTGGCGGCGGCACGTGCGTTGGCTGTCGATTCTCCCGCTGCAAGGAAGCCGGCAGCCTTAGATGTCGGGCTGAACGACAGATAAGCGGTGCCCGTATCGGCGCTTTTCGCGACGCTGGCGGTAAGAAAGGCAAAATTTTCGTCGATGCGGGAAAAGGTGCCGGTTACGCCGCCCGTCGCGGTCAATATCGCATAGCGCGTATTGAGACTGAAGGCGGAATGGTTCGTCAGCGGGGTGACGACAAGGCTGACATCGTTATCGATGGTGATGGTGCCGGTCACGGCGAGCTTGTCGGAATTGCCATTGGCGTCTATTTCAACCGCATAGCCTGAGCCGCTCGCAAATGTCGCGTTACCCGTGGAGGTCAGCGTGCCGATCGAATTGCCCGGTGCGAGCGTGCCGCCCGAGCCGACCGTCACGCCACCAATCGTGCCGGAACCGCCGAGCGTCGCGCCGCTCGCCACCGAAACCGCGCTTGCGAGCGAACCATTGACGCTAAGTTTTCCGGCTGAAACGGCGGTCGTACCGGTATAGGTGCTGTCTCCCGTCAGGACCAGATTGCCCTCGCCGGTCTTTTCAAAACTGCCGCTGCCGCTCATCATGTTCGAAAACGTGCCGGCCCCCTCCACGATGAGCCGCGCATTATTGGCGATATCGCCTGAACCGAAACTTCCTGCCGTGCCTTGCAAGGTACCGCCCGAAATCGTGGTGCCACCGGAATAGCTGTTATTGCCCGCAAGCCGTGTGACGCCGTTTTCCGCAACGACGCTGCCCGCCCCGGAAACATCGGCCGAGAGCAAATAAGCCGTCTCGGAATGATTGAACACAATCCTGCCATTGCCGGCGCCGAAGCTGATTGTCCGCGCATCCACGGTGCCAGCCGAACGGGCCGTCTGCCCGGACGCGGCACCAATGTTCAAAACACCCGTCGAACCCGCTGCCGAGGCAATGACGACCGTAGATGCGGCAAGCGCCGACCCGCCCGTCACCTCGACGGAGCCACTTCCGGCAGCGCCGATCACCAGCATGTCCCCGACCGAAGCGCGCGAACCCGTGCCATTGACGAGCACGGCTCCATCCGACCCCGCCGCCGAGCCGACATAAAGCTGATAGGCATTCAGCGATGCGCCATTCGTGACCGTCAGATCGCCGGAACCGGATTGTCCGACCGTCATGCGACCGGAAGTGCCGAGACCGCTATCGACATAGGCGGTGACATTCGAGCCTGCGCCGGTAATGGTCATTGTCCCGGAAGAACCGATGAGATCACCAAGGACCACCTGTCCTGCCCGGATGTTTCCTGCAGCGCTAACCATGACATTTGCCGAAGAGGTGTTTTGATAACCCGCAATCAAGGTGCCGGTCATCTTCCAGCTGGAACCGCCGCCGGTGATGGTGACCGATGAAGAGGAACCGCCGAGCGCAGCAACGATACCGTCATTGCTCTCCACAGTACCACCAGCCTCGACCACCAGCGTGCCGTTGCCGCCGCGTCCCACAGTGAGGTCACCGTCACTGCGCAGCGTGCTGCCAGCGCCGGAAATCCGGGCGGAGCCGCTGCTGCCGGCACCGTTGGCAAGCACAACGTTTTGGGCTTCGACGAGGCCTCCGCCGGTGACGGCCAACGATCCCGCCCCTTCGGCGCCGATATTCAGGCCGCCGCTACCGACATTCCAGGCCGACCCCTGCCCGTCAACGACGGCGACCCCTGTTGCCCCGGCAACCGCGCCGAGCCGGGCGGAGGTGCTTTGTACCGTTCCGCCCGCAGTTATGTTCAAGGTCCCGTTCCCTGCCGCCCCGCCGGAAACGGCAACATCGCCGCCGACCTGCAGGTCGCCGGTCGTCCAGCTCGAACCGTCACCGGTTACCGTCGCCACGGATGTGGAATGGCGGCCGATGATCGCGCTGCCACTGGTGGCTGTCGCTGCCGCCTCAACGGTCAGGCGCGCGTCCCCTTCATTTCCGACGATCAGCCCGCCGCTTTCCAGTGACGAACCAAGTCGGCTGAGCGTAACTTCGCCCCCCGATGCGGAGGCAAGATTGGCGATGATGGTTGTGGTCTGACTGACGAGTTTCCCGCCGCCCGTGACCGTCAGTGTGCCTATACCGGCATTGCCGACAACCATGCCGTCCGCGACCGTCCAGCGGCTGCCTGCACCTGAGACGAGCGCCGTGCCTTCCGTCCCGAGCCCCTGCCCCAGGACGGCTTTATTACCGCCAACCGTGCTCCCTGCAAGGATGTTCAGATTACCCTGCCCGCCAGTGCCAGAGGGTGTGGAACTGCCACCGTACCCCACGAAAACAGTACCGAAGCTGGCGAGGCTGGACGAATTGTCCAGCGTGAGCGATCCGCTTCCCGTCGGCCCTTCGCCGATATAGACGGTGCCGGACGACGCGGTAGTTCCGTGCAGGAGGTCAAGTCTGCCAGTCCCATCGCCACCAATGGACAACACACCACGATTCTCCATATCCGCGCCGGACATCGTCACCGTACCGGAAACACCATTGGCGATGCCGAGGCTGAGCGAGTTGGAAAGCAGGCCGCCGTTTACAACCAGAGTGCCGGACGCGCTTTGCCCCACCGAAACGGCATTGGCGACGGCGGCCGAGCCGATTGCGACCGTCGGCCCACCG
This sequence comes from Rhizobium sp. BR 250, assembly GCF_047445855.1. Lineage (NCBI taxonomy): Bacteria > Pseudomonadati > Pseudomonadota > Alphaproteobacteria > Hyphomicrobiales > Rhizobiaceae > Rhizobium > Rhizobium sp. BR 250. The sequence continues at coordinate 43,899 of NZ_JARWKW010000012.1, read as the reverse complement.
CTGTCGATCACCACATCGTCGGCGGCCGTGGGCACGCGGGGTGAAGCGGCCCAGTTCGTACCGGTCGACCAATCGCCGCCCGCAGCACCGGCCCAGTTCAGTGTTTGCGCCGTGGCGTTCTGGCTGGCGGCGACGCAAAGCACGACTGACAAAAATCCGGTCGCGCCGCTGGTCGCGATCCGGCCGAACGCCGTTCTGCGCGCGCGTCTTTCCGGAGAGGTTTCCCTTTCCAAAAAGAGGCAGAAACAACCGGACATTCAATCTTCCTCAATGGAGCGGCGCACTATGTCTATGATTCGGCGAATCATTTTTCGCCGAACCAAGTGCATTAAGCCATTTCGGAAGGTTAACGCCAGCTATAACATCATGACGACCCTATTTTACTATCGATGCCAAGATGAAGCGAAAGAAAAGCAGGCATCACGCCTTGCATTTCCAGTAGATATTTTACCGCAACGGCAGAAAGGACCACCCCTGCCTATTGCCGGGAGAACCGGCCGAAGGCCCCGCCCGAAAAGCACAGCGGATCACCATCGCGATGGGCGGCACGCAGCACCTCGCCAACGATGATGGTGTGGTCGCCCGCATCATGGGCCGCAGCCCGGCGGCATTCGAAACGGGCGAGCGTTCCGGGAATGACCGGCACACCTTCGTCGTTGATTTCCCAGTCCAGATCATCAAAGGCACGGCCATTGCGGGTGAACCGGGCGCTCAGAACGTCCTGATCGGCGCTCAGCACATGAATGGCGAAATGGGTCGCATCACTGAAAGCTGAATAACGGGACGAGCTTTTCGCCGGTGACCACAGGACCAGCGGCGGATCGAGAGAAACGGACGCGAAACTGTTGACCGTCATGCCGATAGGACCGTTCGGCGTCGTGGCGGTCACCACCGTGACACCAGTGGTGAAAGCGCCAAGCGCATTGCGAAAGCTGCGGCTGTTTTCGCCGCCGGGAACGAATACATGCTCATTGGGCATTTTCATCGCCTCTGCAACTGTCATCACGGCACCTCTTTTCCAATCGCGAGGGTGTAGAGTTCGAACCAGGTCTGGCGGTCCATCGTCACGCGAAGCGCATCGGCAGCGGTTCTGATACGCTCGATATTGTTGGTGCCCAGTACCGGCACGATCTTTGCCGGATGACGCAGCAGCCAGGCGATCGCAACAGCTGTTGCATCGACGCCCTGTTCCTTGCCGATGCGCTGCAGGGCAGCCATGGTGCCACCATGCGCGCCGGAGAACAGTGAGCCACCGCCGAGCGGCGACCATGCCATGGGCGAGACGCGCTTTTCCTGCAGGAAGGCCAGATCGCCATTGGTGAAGCAATCGGTGGCAAGAAGGCTCATTTCGATCTGGTTCGTCACGAGCCGGTTGCTCATTGTCGATTGCAGCAGCGAAAAATCCCATGGACGGAAGTTCGATACACCAACAGCCTTGACCTTGCCGGAAGCCACCAGCGCATCGAGCGCCTTGCCGGTTTCTTCCGCGTCGATCAGTGGGTCCGGACGGTGAATGAGCAGCAGATCGACGTGATCGGTTCCCATGTCGCGCAACGATGCCTCGACCGAAGCATTGATGTGGCCAGCCGTCGTATCGTAGTGCTTGACGCGGGCGGCGGAGTGACGGCCGGCCGGTGCAACGATGCCACATTTGGTGACGATTTCGATCTTGTCGCGCAGTCCGGGGGCCGCCTTCAGGCCATCGCCGAGAATGGCTTCCGCCGTATATCCGCCGTAGATGTCGGCCTGATCCATGGTGGTGATGCCCTGCGCGAGGCAAGCCTCGATCTTCGCCTGCACATGCGCCGGCGAGGTGTCGGTATCGTCACCAATGCGCCACATGCCATAAACAATGCGGCTGAGTTCGAGTTTGTCAGAAAGAGCGATACGTTCCATCAGTGGCGTTCCCCGTTGCCGAGCGGCGTGGCTGGCGTTTCAGAAGGTACCCGGCCGTAAGCATGCGGCAGGGAGCAGGTTTTCATCTGCGGCAGAACCTTGGTGCCGAAATGTTCCGCCTCGTCAAGATGCGGATAACCGGAGAGTATGAAGGCGCGGATACCCATCTTCTGATATTCCTCCAGCGCCGAAAGGACCTGATCCGTCGAACCCACCAGCGCCGCACCGCAGCCGGAGCGTGCCCGGCCGATGCCGGTCCACAGATTGGGCTCGACATAACCGAACTTGTCGGCAAGTTCGCGGGCCCGTGCCTGATGCGAGACGCCGAGCGAGCCGCTGTCATGGGCGCGGTTGCGGATCAGCTGGCCATATTCGTCATCGAGCTTCGACACCAGATGGTCGGCATATTCGCGGGCTTCCTTTTCGGTATCACGCACCACCATGTGAACGCGTAGACCATAATCCAGCGTGCGGCCATGGGCGGCGGCGCGCTCATTGGCGGCGCGCATGCGGTCTGCCAGCTGGTCCTTGGTCTCCGGCCACATCAGATAGACGTCGCATTGTGCGCCGCAGAGTTCCAGCGCATCCGGAGAGTAACCGCCGAAATAGAGAAGCGGCCCGCCATTCTGCTGGTACGGTCTTGCGGGTTCGGTGGAGACGCCCTTGAACTGGTAGATTTCACCGTCATGGTCGATGGTATCACGCGTCCAGGCCTGACGCAGAATCTCGACGACCTCGTGGCTGCGCTTGTAACGGAAGGCGCTGTCAGCAACTTCGCCGGGAAAATCCGAGCTGATGACGTTGAGCGTCAGGCGACCCTTCAGCATATGGTCGAGCGTTGCCACGGTCCGCGCCAGCATGATCGGCTGCATCTCGCCACAGCGGATTGCCGCAAGGAAGTTGATGCGGTCGCTGATCGGCGCGCAGCCGGCAACGAAGCTCAGCGTGTCCTGTCCGACCTGATAGGACGAAGGGCAGAGAATGTTGCGGAAACCGAGTTCCTCTGCTTTTTTGACGATATCGGAACAATGTTCGAAGCTGGAACGCAGGCTGCCATCCGGCACGCCGAGATAGGCGTAGTCATCGGAACACAAAGCGGAAAACCAGGAGACCTCGGCAGCATCGAGATCAGCGGATGTAACGGGTACGACGGTCATGCAATTCCTCCTCAAGGCCGCTCTCGTTTTTCTTGCATAACATCAAGAAATATGTAAATCAATGATGTATCAATTTTTGTTTCGGGGAGGAAACGGCATCATGAAACACACTGGCGGCAGCCTGCCCATGTATATGCAGATCGCCGAAATGCTGGTGCGCGAGGTGGCTGCCGGCCGATTGATCGACGGCGAAAAGCTAGCGCCTGAGCGCGATATGGCGGCCGATCTCGGCATTGCCGTCGGTACGCTGCGCAAGGCGCTTGCCGAATTGCAGGAGCGCGGCCTTCTCGAGCGCGTGCAAGGGTCAGGCAACTACATCCGCGCGGTCAGTGACCCGCAGAGCGTCTACGCCTTCTTCCGGCTTGAACTGATCGAGGGCGGCGGCCTGCCAACGGCGGAGGTTCTGGATGTGGCGCGCCTTGCCAAGCCAGCCGACCTGCCCGCCTTCGGCACATCGACCGAGGGACACAGGATTCGCCGCCTTCGCCGCATCGCCGGAAAACCGGCGGCTATAGAGGAAATCTGGCTGGACGGTTCCTATGTCGATGCGATCGCCATCGAGAACATGTCGGAATCGCTTTATCTTTATTACCGTACCCGCCTCAATCTCTGGATATCGAAGGCCGAAGACCGCGTCGATCTGGGTGAAGTGCCCGAATGGGCGCCTGAGGTTTTCGGCCAGAAACCGGGCGTGTCTGTGCCCAGGGTGTTGCGCCTCAGCCAGGCGCAGGATGGCGCGGTGGCTGAAGTTTCATGGACCTGGTTCGACCATACCGTGGCGCGCTATGTTTCTCGCATACGTTGAGATTGCGCAAATTTCGCGTGATCTACATGGGTGAAGGAATTTGACGGGAGGCAAGCAAGCCGTTGCCTGCTCAGCAGGTAGTTTTGCAGTTATATTTCTTCGAATCAATGGCTTAGTAGTTTTTGATTTCTGTCAGAAATAAAATTGATACACTATTGATTTCCTTTTTATGAAAGGTAATATCACGACCTCAGGGAGACAGGCGTTTTGCCATCCCACGATATCGCCGGACAATCGGGATCGATTTTCGAAGATGCGATACGGGGAACTTGAAGGTTGATACCGGCTATTGCGTCCATTCAAAATTCGGGCGCGCCGGTCGTGAGGAGGAAAATATGGCTTCGGTCAGCCTGCGCAAGCTGGACAAGAGTTACGGTGCGCTTCGCATCGTCAAGGGCATAGACCTTGAAATCAACGATGGCGAATTCGTCGTGTTCGTCGGCCCTTCCGGCTGCGGCAAATCCACGACGCTGCGCATGGTCGCGGGGCTGGAGAGCATTACCGGCGGCGAGGTGAAGATCGGCGACCGCGTCGTCAACAAGCTCCCGCCGCGCGAACGCGACATCGCCATGGTGTTTCAGGACTATGCGCTTTATCCGCACAAGACGGTGCGTGAGAACATGGGTTTCAGCCTGAAGGTACGCGGCGTCAGCGCCTCCCAGGCCAATGCCAGCATCGATGAAGCGGCGAAGATGCTCGGCATCGAGCATCTTCTCGACCGGCGGCCCGGCCAGCTTTCCGGCGGCCAGCGTCAGCGTGTGGCCATGGGACGCGCCATCGTGCGCCGCCCGCAGGTCTTCCTGTTCGACGAGCCGCTTTCCAACCTCGACGCCAAGCTGCGCGGACAGGTGCGCACGGAAATCAAGCGCCTGCACCAGCAACTCGGCACCACCATCATCTACGTCACCCATGACCAGGTAGAGGCCATGACGCTCGCCGACCGCATCGTCATCCTGCGCGGCGGTGATATCGAGCAGGTCGGCACGCCGGATGAGGTCTACAACCGCCCTGAAAGTGTCTTCGTCGGCGGTTTCGTCGGTGCGCCCGCCATGAATTTTGCCCGCGCCAAGGTGAACGGCGACCGGTTGACATTCTCCGACGGCAATTCACTGCCGATGGCGGCCATCCGGCCATCGCGCGAAACGGGGCTCGAAGGCCGCGAAGTCATCGTTGGCATTCGTCCGGAACATTTCGGTCCTGCCGAGGGCTTCGACAGCCAGCTTGCCGTGAAGGTGCAGGTGGTGGAGCCGCTGGGTTCGGACACGCTCGTCCATTTCAGCCTTGGCGATGCAGCGCTGACCGCACGGATGCCGCCACAGCTTCGGCCAACGCCGAACGAGGAACTGCGGATCGGCGTCGATCCATCCAAGGTCCATCTTTTCGACGCGACGACGGAACGCTCTATCCACTGATTGCCGGGCGAAAAACGCTGCGACCAAGGATTTAATAACGGGAGGAACACATGACATTCAAAGCTATCCGGGGCAAAGCCCTGATGGGTGCCGCACTCTGCGCAACCATGCTTGCCTTTTCGGGACAGGCCTTTGCCGATGCCGAACTGAAGATTTTCGTTTCCAGCCAGCATCAGCCTGATGTCTGGCGCAAGGCGCTGGACCAATATGAGGCAAAGACGCCGGGCGTGAAGGTGGTCATCGAGACCGGCGGCAACACCTCGGAAATGCAGGCGCAATATCTCAACACCGTCATGTCGGCCAAGGATTCGAGCCTCGACGTGCTGATGCTCGACGTCATCCGTCCCGCACAATTCGCCACCGCCGGCTGGACCAGCGATTTTTCCGGCAAGGACATGTCGGCCTATCTGCCGACCTATGCCGAAGCCAACACGGTGGATGGCAAGATCGTAGCGCTGCCCGCCTTCGCCGACTCCATGTTCCTCTATTACCGCAAGGACCTGCTCGACAAATACGGTATCAAGCCGCCGACCACCTGGGATGAGCTGAAGGAAGCCTCCAAGAAGGTGATGGAAGGTGAGAAGAACCCCGAACTTCAGGGCCTCTCCTTCCAGGGCAAGGCGATCGAAGGCGCGGTCTGCACCTTCCTCCTGCCCTATTGGAGCGAAGGCAAGTCTCTAGTTGAAAACGGCAAGCTGAATTTCGACAACAAGGCTGCGGTGGATTCCCTGAAGCTCTGGAAGAGCTTTGTCGACGAAGGTATTTCCAAGAAGAACATTTCGGAAGTCGCGACCGACGACACCCGCAAGGAATTCCAGGCCGGCAAGGTGCTCTTCGCCGTCAACTGGTCCTACGCCTGGACCCATTTCCAGGGCAAGGAATCGCAGGTGAACGACAAGGTCGGCGTCGCCCGCCTGCCGGCCGTCAAGGGTGGCGAGCAGACGACCTGCCTCGGCGGCTGGGAATTCGGCGTCTCCGCCTATTCCAAGCAGCAGGATGAAGCCAAAAAGCTTGTCGAATATCTCTCCGGTCAGGATGTTTCGAAGTTCATGGCCATCAACGCAGCGCTTCTGCCCACCTATGCCGCACTCTACAAGGATGCGGATGTGACCAAGACCATCCCGTGGTTCGCGGATGCCCTGCCCGTCGTTGAAACGGCAAAGGCCCGCCCCGTGACGCCGCGTTACAACGAGGTCAGCGAAACGATCCGCACCACCGTCAACGGTGTGCTTGCCGGCGTGATGACACCGGAGGATGGCGCAAAACAGATGGAAAGCCGTCTGCGGCGCGTTCTGCGCTAAACTTCAGGCCGGAAGGCGGCATGCGTGCCATGCCCTTTCCGGCCGTTTCGACTGACAGGAATAAAGCCGCCTGAACGGCGCGATAAACGGGCCGGGCATAAACCGGTCCGATCGGGAGACGATGACGTGAATCCAGTTGCGGGAGCGGCAAACGTGACGATGCCGGAAAGAACCATGGTCCGGGTGGACGAAAAGAAGTTGCCGCGCTGGACGCGGTGGCTCGATCTCGGCGACCGGTCACTGGCCGTGCTTCTGCTCGCGCCGGCCGCGATCCTGCTGTCGCTCATCATCGTTTATCCGGTGGCAAGACTTGTCTACACGAGCTTCTTCAGCCTTTCGCTGACCTCAGGCCTGCCGGCGGAATTTATCGGCTTTGAAAATTACACGGCGATGTTCGATGATCCGATCTTCTGGGAAACGACCTGGAATACGGTTCTCATCACGCTGATCACGGTGCCCGGCGCGCTCTTCATGGGCCTTGGCCTCGCGCTGCTCGCCAACCTGCCTTTCTCCATGCAGTGGCCGATGCGGCTTTCGCTTCTCATTCCCTGGGCGCTGCCGCTCTCCTTTGCCGGCCTCATCTTCGCGTGGTTCTTCCATTACGAATATGGCGTGGTCAACGATGTGCTGAACCGGCTGGGCTTTGAAGGCATCATCTGGTTCAACTCGCCGAACTGGGCTTTTGCGGCCATCTGCCTGACGATCATCTGGAAGACATCCTCCTTCATGGCGCTGATGATCCTTGCCGGGCTGCAGACCATTCCGCGCTCGCTTTACGAGGCAGCGGATGTGGATGGCGCCGGCAAGATCCGGCAGTTCTTCGAGATCACCCTGCCGCTGCTGAAGCCCTCGATCGTCGTCGCCCTCATCTTCCGCACGATCACGGCGCTGCAAACCTTTGATATTCCCTACATGATGACCGGCGGCGGCCCCGGTACCTCCACCACCACACTTGCCATGTATATCCACCAGAACACCGTGTCCTTCCTCGATCTCGGTTATGGCTCGGCGCTGGCGGTCATGATGTTTGCCCTTTCCATGTGCGTCACCGCCGTTTACCTCCGCATTATCAGGACGAAGGACTAAAGCCATGAGCACCGTTGCCACCTCCTCCGGTCTGTCCTCCTTTTTCTCCGGCAAGCCGCTGCGCTTCATCGCTGCCTCCATTCTTCTGGTGAATGGCCTCTTCCCTGCGATCTGGATTCTCTTCACCTCGCTGAAGACCGAAGCGGAACTGACGGTCAAACCGATCACTTGGTTTCCGCACGCGCCGACGCTCGCCAACTACATGCAGGCCTTTTCAGACCAGCCGCTGCATCTCTTCCTGTTCAACAGCTTCATGGTGGCGCTGCTCTCCACCGCGCTCACCATCCTGATTTCTGTGCTGGCGGCTTATGCGCTGGCGCGGCTGAACCTCAAATACCGGGCGCTGATCCTGTCGCTCATCATCGCCGTTTCCACCTTCCCGCTTGTCACGCTTCTGGTGCCACTGTTCGAAATCATGCGTGCCTTGAACCTGCTCAACAGCTGGACGGCGCTGATCCTGCCCTACACGGTGCTGTCGCTGCCGGTCTGTACGCTGATGCTGGTCTCCTTCTTCGAAAGCATTCCGCGCGACCTCGAAAACGCCGCCATGATCGATGGCTGTACCCGCATCGGCGCCCTGTTCAAGGTCGTCGTGCCGCTTTGCGCGCCGGGTGTCTTCACCGCCGGCATTCTTGCCTTCGTGAATGCCTGGGATGAGTTCCTGCTGGCGCTCTCCTTCAACTCCAACCCGGCACTGCGCACCCTGCCCGTTGGCATCCAGCTTTATCAGGGCGAGTTCGCTTTCCCCTGGCCGGTGATTTCGGCAGCACTCGTGGTCGGCATCGTGCCGGTTGCGATCCTGATCGTCATCTTCCAGGAACGGGTTGTCTCAGGCCTCACCGCCGGTGGTCTCAAGGGCTAAAAGGGTAAGTCATGCATTTCGAAACGACCAAAGACGGCTTCACGCTTGCGATCGGCAATCGCACCATCCTTTCCCATTCGCCCGAAAACCCAGTCTTCTTTGCCGGTTTCGGCAAGGAACGGATGGATATGTATCGCGGCAATTTCGAGATCGAAGACTATGTCATCGAGAGAACAGCCCTGCGCCATGCCGAGGTGAGTGGCGACAGCGTCACGCTCTCATCCGCACCGGGACAGGCGCCGCGCCTTCGCCTGACGCTCGATGGCAACGCCGTCATGCTGACGGCGCTGGATGAGACCATCAATCGCCTCTGGCTGCGTATCGTCGCGGAAACGGACGAGCATGTCTGGGGCGGCGGCGAGCAGATGTCCTATTTCGACATGCGCGGCCGGCGTTTCCCGCTCTGGACCTCCGAGCCCGGGGTCGGTCGCGACAAGACCACCGAGATCACCTTCAAGTCTGATGTCAGCGGCAAGGCGGGCGGTGATTATTACAACACCAACTATCCGCAGCCGACCTGGCTCTCCTCGCGCAAATATGCCCTGCATGTGGAAACGAGTGCCTATTCGGTCTTCGACTTCCGCAATGGCGACTTCCACGAGATCGAAATCTGGGCCATCCCCGAAAAGATCGAATTTTTCGCCGGCGACCACTTCACCGATATCGTCTCGGCCCTGTCGCTGCGGTTCGGACGCCAGCCGGAATTGCCTGATTGGGTCTATAACGGCGCGATCATTGGGTTAAAGGATGGCGCCAACTCCTTTGCGCGACTGGAGAAAATCCGTGCGGCCGGAACGAAGGTGTCCGGCCTCTGGTGTGAGGACTGGGTGGGGCTTCGCCAGACGTCCTTTGGCGCTCGCCTCTTCTGGGACTGGCAGGCGAATGAGACCCGCTACCCGCATCTGCGCCAGAAGATCGCCGAGCTTGCCGATCAGGGCGTTCGTTTCCTGGGTTATGTGAACCCCTATCTCTGCGTCGACGGCCCACTCTTTCCTGTCGCTGAAGCGGCCGGTTATTTCGCCACCGATGCGGATGGAAAGACGGCGTTGGTGGACTTCGGCGAGTTCCATTGCGGCGTGGTCGACTTCACCAATCCGGCTGCCGCCGACTGGTTCGCCGAAGAGATCATCGGCAGGAACATGCTGGATTTCGGCCTTTCCGGCTGGATGGCGGATTTCGGCGAATATCTGCCGATCGACATCAAGCTTTCGAATGGTGTCGACGCCAGGCTGATGCACAATGCCTGGCCCACACTCTGGGCAGAGGTCAATGCGAAGGGCGTCGAAAGTCGTGGCAAGACCGGCGAGGCGCTGTTCTTCATGCGCGCAGGCTTCACCGGCGTTCAGGCCCATTGCCCGCTGATCTGGGGCGGTGACCAGTCTGTCGACTTCTCCCGCCATGATGGGCTTGTCACCGTCATCTGCGGTGCGCTCTCCTCCGGGCTCATGGGCAATGCCTATCACCACTCCGATATCGGCGGTTATACCAGCCTGTTCGGCAATGTCCGGACGGCCGAACTCATCATGCGCTGGACGGAGATGGCCGCCTTCACCCCGGTCATGCGCACTCATGAGGGCAACCGGCCACGCGACAACCTCCAGATCGATCAGGATGAAACGGTTCTTTCCCATTTTGCCCGCATGACGGCGATCTATGTCGCGCTCGCCCCCTATCTGAAGTCACTTTCCGCCGAGGCCGCAAAGACGGGCCTGCCGGTGCAGCGCCCGCTTTTCCTGCATTATGAGGATGAACCTCAGACCTACGCCATTCAGGATTGCTATCTCTACGGTGCCGACATGCTGGTTGCCCCCGTCTGGAAGGCAGGCGAAACGCAACGTGCGCTCTATCTTCCGGGCGACGGCGAATGGGTGCATCTGTGGAGTGGCGCACGCCATTCCGGCGGGCGCGAAATCATCGTCGAAGCTCCGCTCGGTCAGCCGGCGGTCTTTTACCGTGCCGATAGCCTCCATGTGCCGCTGTTTGAGCAGTTTCGCACCATCGGTTGAAGAAGGCTGCGCGGATTCCAGTGGAAACGCCGCGCTCAGCCTGTCAGACGGGGCGATGTAATGGCCTTTTTGAAAAGCGCCGACATCGCGTCGCTGATGCCCTGCGACGGGCTGACCTCGAAGAACAGGCCGGGTGAAGCGCATGTCTGCATACGTGCGCCGATTTCCGACTGGAAGGGCTTGATCCAGCTATTATACCAGTCGTTGGTCGGCAGCGGCAGATAGGTGGTGTAGAGCACCGCGATCCGGAAACCCTTTTCCTTCAGCTTCGTGCAATATTTGATATCGATCGGCTCCTGACAGCGGCCGCTTGTCGTTTTTTTGGTGCATGTGGACGGCTTGTAGCTATCGCCGACACCATCCGAAACGAAGAAAATGATCTTGTCCGGGCTCGCCGAACTCGCGCCGGTCCCCGAACTGCCGATCTTGTCGCCTATCTGGGTCAAAGCCCGATCGAAATCGGTCTGCTGGTCGTTATTATATCCCTGATAGGGAATGGACATCAGGTCGACTTCGCCCGCCTTTTTCTTCGCGGTCGCCAGATCCGACGTCAGGGGAACAACTTCGAGCAGCTTGGTGTCTTCCGCCTTCTCCCCGAAGGTATAGACCGCCATGCGATATTGATTGCTGCTTTTCCGCGTGGCCTTTGCCGTGTCCATCAGGCTTGCCGTGGCCTGTGCTACCACATTGATGCGCGTCGTGACCCCAAGGCTTTTGGCCCTGTAATAATAGCTGCCCGTGTCCACCACCCCGTTTTTCACGATGTGACAGGCGAAAGCGCATTTGTCGCTGGTATTCGCAACCATGGTGGCAACATCGGCGGGGGTGGCGCCGACACCCATCGAGGGCGTGTTATCCAGAAGGACATAAAAATCACTGAAGGTCTCCGTCTCGTATTTGGCGGTCGCCTTGCCCGAAACAGTGATGAGATCCTTCGCGAGAACCTGCGAAAGCGTCGTGCCGACGGAAGCCGTGAAACTGACGGAAGACTCGATGACATTACCGTGCTTGATCACCGATATATCGAGCGACAGAAGCTTGTAGTCGGCATTGGCGCGCTGATTGCCTTCGAAGAAAGCCGAGGCCTCGCTACTGCCAAGGCTGATGACGCCATCTCCCGACATTTCTTTTGCAGCCTTGACGCTCGCCGACGTATCCGCCACCACCGCGAGGGCCGCCGCATCGGCCGCCATTTGCAAATCGGACTTCACGGCCATGCCGTGTGTCACATCCAGGGCCACGCCGGCCACTCCGATCAACGGCACCATCAACAAGGCGCTGAGAATGCCAAAATTCCCTGATTCATCCTGCCAGATATTTTTCAAATTCGCCCCCGGAACCCTGCTGGAGGCGAGACTTAGCCAAAGATTATTGAAAGGCAGTTTCAAGGAATAACTAATTTTCGATAAATCTAATTTCCGGAATAACTAATATTGCGCTCAAAAGCGTTTTCCGTCACACCGACAGGCGCGATGGACAGCGTGTTGAACAGCAGCCCGGCATCGGACGCGCGGCCATTCAACTCGTCAGGCGCGGCGTGCTGATTGCCTTTTTGAAAAGGGCCGACATCGCATCGCTGATGCCCTGCGAAGGGCTGACTTCAAAGAACAGCCCCGGAGAAGCGCAGGCCTGCATGCGCGAACTGATTTCCGTCTGGAACGGCTGTATCCAGAGCCTGTACCAGCCATTGCCCGATAGCGGCAGGTAGGTCGTATAAAGCACGGCGATACGGAAGCCCTTTTCCTTGAGCTTGGTGCAGAGCCTTGTGTCGATCGGCTCTTGGCAACGCCCGCCCTGCGTCGTTTGTTTTGTGCAGTTATTTGGCTTGTAGCTGTCGGCAACACCGTCAGAGACGAAAAACACTATTTTTTCCGGGCTGGCTGAACTGGCGCCGCTACCCGAATTTCCCATCTTTTTCTCGATCTTGGTAAGCGCCCGGTCGAAATCGGTGTGCTGATCGTTCTTATACATATGGGAAGGAACCGACATGAGTTCGATTTCGGCAATCTTCTTCTTGGCCTCCTGCAAATCCGAAGTCCGCGGCACAACTTCGAGCAAATCCCCGCCTGACGCAACATCGACTGCCGTTTTCCCGAAAGTGTAGACGGCAATACGATATTGATCGTTGCTCTTGCGCGTGGCAGCTGCCGTATCCATCAAACTCGCGGTTGCCTTGGCAACCACGTCGATGCGCGTGGTCGCGTTTATGCGACCCTTGGCATCGGTGTCCTTGTTCTTGATCCTGAAATAGGTGCTGGTCGGGTCTGACGCGCCGTCTTTCGTTGTGAGATGGCAAGCGAAGGCGCATCCTATCGTCTTTTCCATCACCGCGACATCGGCAGGCGTGGCGCCCACGCCCATGGAAGGCGAGTTGTCGAGGACGAGGTAAAAATCGGTAAAGGTCTCCGTCTCGTATTTGGCGGTTGCACTCCCCGAGACCGTCAGGAAGTCCTTTCCGAGAATTCTGGAAAGCGTCGTATTCACTGAGGCCGTAAAATTGACCGAAGACTCGATGATGGTCCCGCGCTTGATGACAGATATATCGAGAGACAATAGCTGATAGTCCCGGTTGCCCCGCTGATTGCCATGGAAGAAAGCGGCGGCTTCTTCTTCGCCGACGGCAATGACGCCATTGCTCGCCATCCGTTTTGCAGCCTGGGCGCTTGCCGAACTATCGGCAACCACTGCCAGAGCAGCGGAATCGGCCGCCATCTGCAAATCGGATTTGACGCTGAGGCCGCGTGTTATGTCGAGCGCAACACCGGCGGATCCGATGAGCGGTATGATCAACAAGGCGCTGAGAATGGCAAAATTTCCGGACTTGTCCCGCCAGATGCTTTTCAAGTTAGTCTCCGAGCTTCTCTGAATGCGGGCTTAGTTACTCGAACGACGTTGCAATATAGTTTATTGATATAACTAATTGTCGATAAATTCGATATACCTAATAACTATATTTCCCCCGGCCGCATAATGGCGGGGTACCGATCACCGGTTGGTAGAGACCGTTGACATTTTTAAAACTTGACCTACAAAACAAGCTCTTCCGAGGGGAGCACCGCACGGTGCTGAGATGGCGATGAGCCGGACCCTTGAACCTGATCCGGGTCATGCCGGCGTAGGAACGGAACTGTCGCGCCATGGAGGCGCTGCCCTTTCTCTTCTCCGCTATGCCTGATCTCCGTGATTGCCACATCTGGAGACGACCGATGATGCTGAAACCTTCTGCCCTTCGCACATGGTGCATCTGCATCTGAGGCCCGGCTCATGCGTGCCACCCATGCGTTGAACGGTGTCGGTCTTCTGCTCCTTCTCTGGCAGGCGGGAACGTGGCTGTTTTCGCCGCCCCGTTACATCCTGCCGTCGCCCGCCGATGTCGCCGCCGCCTTCCTGCGCCAACCGGGTTTCCTGTTCGGTCAGGCCCTCGTGACGCTTGGCGAAATGGCGCTCGGGCTTGCCGCGGGCATTGCCGCTGGTATTCTCGTTGCCTTCACGACGGCCGCCATCCCGCGCCTTGGCCGCCTCGTCTGGCCCATGGTTCTGGTGTTGCAGGCCTTTCCGGTCTTCGTGCTCGCCCCCATTCTCGTCCTCTGGTTCGGCTTCGGCATGGCCTCGAAAGTGGTCATGACGGCAATCATCATTTTCTTCCCCGTCGCCTCCTCTTTCACCGACGGCCTCAACCGCACGGATCGCGCCATCCTCGACGCCGCCTCGCTGACGGAGGCGAGCCATTGGCAGATCCTCACCCGGTTGCGCGTGCCGCTGGCGCTCCCCTCACTGATTTCAGGCTTGAGGGTGGCTGCGCCGCTTGCCCCGCTCGGGGCCGTCATCGGCGAATGGGTGGGCGCATCGGCCGGGCTCGGTTTCGTCATGATCCAGTCCAATGCCCGCATGCAGACCGACACCATGTTCGCCGCCATGGCCATTCTCGCCGTCATGGCCGTGCTGCTCCGGCTCATCGTCGACCAGGCGACGGCCAATCTCGCCCCCTGGGCCAAAGAAACAGAACACACCATTCCTTTCAGATATTTACGGAGACTTTCGGGACCATGAAACGAACGCTTCTTTCCCTCGCCATCGCAGCGGCAAGCGTGCTTGCGCCCATGCAATCCCAGGCGGCCGACAAGCTGACCGTATTGCTCGAATGGTTCGTGAACCCCGATCATGCACCGATGGTGATCGCCAAGGAACGCGGCCTGTTTGCCGATGCGGGACTGGAAGTGGAGCTGGTTCCTCCGGCTGACCCTTCCACGGTGCCGCGCCTCGTCTCGGCAAAACAGGCCGATATCGGCGTGCATTACCAGCCGAACCTCTATCTCGACCACGAAGCCGGCCTGCCGCTCGTGCGTTTCGGCACACTGGTCGAAACCCCGCTCAACACCGTCACGGTTCTCGCGGATGGGCCGATCAAGAGCCTGAAAGATCTGAAGGGCAAGAAGGTCGGTTTTTCCGTTTCCGGTTTCGAGGATGCGATGCTGAAGCGCATGCTGGAGAAGGACGGGCTGACGAAGGACGACGTCGAGCTGGTCAACGTCAATTTCTCGCTGTCGCCTTCCCTGATCGCCGGCAAGGTGGATGCCACGCTCGGCGGTTTTCGCAATTTCGAACTGACTCAGATGAAACTCGAAGGACATGAGGGCCGCTCCTTCTTCCCCGAAGAACATGGCGTACCGGCCTATGACGAGCTGATCTTCGTCACCCATCGTGATCTCGCAAAGGACAGCCGTCTGCCGCGTTTCCTCTCCGCCGTGGAGCAAGCCGCGATCTTTATCACCAACCATCCGCAGGATGCCTGGCAGCTTTTCATCAAGGCCTATCCGAACCTTGACGATGCCCTGAACAAACAGGCCTTTTTCGACACGCTGCCACGTTTCGCCAAGCGTCCCGCCGCACTGGACCGCGCCCGTTATGCCCGTTTCGGCGCCTTCATGCAGGAGATGCAGCTGATCAAGCAGGCGCCCGCAGCAGACGATATCGCCGTGGAGCTGCAACAGCCATGACCGGCAATTTTCCGACAGCGGCAAAAGCCGCCGAGATTCTGGAACGCGTGCGGCAGAAGCGTCCGCGCGTGCATTGCCTGATGAACACCGTGGTGCAGAAATTCACCGCCGACGGCATCACCGTCATCGGCGGCATTCCCTCGATGACCACCTCGCTGGAAGAGATCGAGAGCTTCGTCACCAAGGCGGATGCACTGACCGTCAATCTCGGCACGCTGGACGCCGAACGACGCAAGGTCATCCGGCTGGCGATCGAGATCGCCAATGCATCCGGCAAGCCGTGGATCGTCGACCCCGTGCATGTCGACTATTCACCCTCGCGGCTGGATTTCGCCCGGGAACTTATCGCCCATTCGCCCACCATCGTCCGTGGCAACCGCGCAGAAATGAGCCTGATCGGCGGTGTGCCGGGCGCGGTGCGGATCGAGACCGGACCGGTGGATCATCTCCGCGACACGACGCGTAATGTCAGGATCGTCAATGGTCACCCGTGGATGGCGAAGGTGACCGGCACGGGCTGCCTTTCGGGCGGTGTCGTCGCCGCCTTCATGGCAGTGGAAAAAGACGCGTTGACGGCAGCGGCTTCCGCCCTTGCGGTGACAGGCGTTTCCGCCGAGCTCGCCGCGAAACAGGCCAAAGGCCCCGGTACGTTCGAACCGGCATTTCTGGATGCTCTTTCCGAAATCTCCGGTGAGGACATCATAAATCACGCGAGGATTGAGCATGAACAAGGTTGATTACCGCCTTAATGCGCTGGTCGATACCAGTCTTGCCGATGTCGCGCCGTTGCCGGAGCTTGCTCTGGCGGCCGCGCTCAACGGGGCAACAATCCTGCAATATCGCGACAAGCATGGCTCGACGCGGGAGATGATCGAAAATGCCCGTGCCATTCGCGAGGCCATCGCTGGCACTGGCGTGCCGCTGGTCATCAACGACCGGGTGGATGTGGCGCTCGCTTCGGGGGCCGATGGGGTGCATCTCGGTGCCGACGATATGGATGCAAAGACCGCAAGGCGTATTCTCGGGCAAAAGGCAATTATCGGCCTTACCGTCAAGAACCGCGCCGATGCCGAACGGGCAGCCTCCATGTCCGCCGACTATGCCTGCATCGGCGGCGTGTTCGAGACCGTTTCCAAGGTCAACCCGGACAAGCCGGTCGGCATCGATGGCCTTACGACGCTGCGCGCCCTGTTGAAGGAGTGGCGGCCGGATATGCCGGTGGGTGCGATCGCCGGCATTGATCTTGCCCGTGTGCCCGCCGTTGTCGCCGCCGGCGCAGATGGGGTCGCCGTCATTTCCGCAATTTTCCGCGCAGCCGATATCGCCAGCGCAACCAGGGATTTCCGCTCCGCAATTGACGCCGCGCTGAAAGCGAGACAGCCATGACAGCCATTGCATTGACCATTGCCGGCTCCGACAGCGGCGGCGGCGCAGGTATCCAGGCCGACATCAAGACCTTTTCCGCACTCGGCGCCTATGCCGCCAGCGTCATCACCGCCATCACCGCCCAGAACACCAGGGGCGTGACTGCCGTGGAGGATATTTCGGTCGCCACCATCGTCGCACAGATGGATGCGGTTTTTTCCGATCTCGCGGTCAATGCCGTGAAGATCGGCATGGTCTCGCGGATCGAAACCATCACAGCCATCGCGGAACGGCTCCGGCGGCAATCGCAGCCGGTGGTGCTCGATCCGGTCATGGTGGCGACGTCCGGCGACCGGCTGCTGCATGAGGATGCCATCGAGACCCTGCGGCGCGACCTGCTGCCACTCGCCGCCATCGTCACGCCGAACCTGCCGGAAGCGGCGCTGCTGACCGGCACGCCGATGGCGGAGACGGAGCGGGAGATTACCCGCCAGGCCAAGCTGATCCTGAAGGCTGGTGCGAAGGCCGTGCTCATCAAGGGCGGCCATGGCGACGGGCCGGAAAGCACGGATTATCTGTTTGCGGACGGGACCATGCAGGCACTTTCTGCGCCGAGGGTGGAGACGAAAAACGACCACGGCACCGGCTGCACGCTGGCGGCTGCGATTACGGCGCATCTGGCGATGGGGCACGAATTGCGGAAAGCGGTCGGGCTCGCGAAGGATTATCTGAACGGGGCGCTCGATGCCGGACGGGGGCTTGCCATTGGACATGGGCGGGGGCCGGTGCATCATTTTTACCGGTGGTGGGGGTGATATCAACCCCTGGAGTTTGCGGCTTACCCCCCTCTGTCCTGCCGGACATCTCCCCCTCAAGGGGGGAGATTAGATGGGGCTTGTGCCTCAGTCCCACGCAATCCTCTCAATATGAGATATTTTGCTGGATGATCAGCAAGCCGCTTGTCGATCTCCCCCCTTGAGGGGGAGATGTCCGGCAGGACAGAGGGGGGGTGGCCGCAGACTCAACGCCCCCCTCACCGCGCCTTCGGCGTCGCCAGCACATTCCGGATCGCAAAACTCGAATGAATGCGCGAAACCCCTGGCAGTTTCGACAATATCTCCTTGTGAATCCGCTCGAAATCCCCCGCACTTTCCGCCTCGCAGCGCAGGAAATAGTCCGAGCCGCCGGTCATCAGATAACATTCGCGGATTTCCGGATAGCGCCGCACCGCATTTTCGAAACGGTTGAGAAAATCCTCCGTCTGCCGGTCGAGCGTGATCTGCACGATGACCGAAATTACCTCGCCGCCGGCAAGGCCGCTGGTCAGCGCGGTATAACCGCGGATAATCCCCTCCCGCTCGAGAATATCGACCCGGCGAAGGCAGGCGGAGGGCGAAAGTCCGACTTCCACTGCCAGTTTTGCATTGCTGATGCGGGCATTGAGCCGAAGCAGGCGGATGATGTGACGGTCGGTCGCATCCAGTGACGACATAGAAGATTCCAATTGATCAACGAAAATTGCGTGATTTCTAATTCTATCGCATTTTCTTCGAACAATCGCCAAGAAATTCGATAATCGTTGCAATACCCTCAGAGGATAAAAATAAGGGTGAACGACCATGGACATGCAGATCAGCCGCCAGCAGGCAGCCGGTGGTGCAAGCGGCCATCTGACCATCGATCTCGGCGCATTGCGCGACAATTATCTGACCCTGACGGCGATGGCGCCAGCCTCGCAGACGGCGGTGGTCGTGAAAGCCGATGCCTATGGCCTCGGTGCGGATATCGTCTCGCAGACCCTGTTCGAGGCGGGTTGCCGCAATTTCTTCGTCGCCCATATCGATGAGGCATTGTCTCTCAGGCTGCGGCTTTCGGCAGAGGCGCGGATTTTCGTTCTCAACGGGCTTCAGCCCGGCAATGAGACCTCCTGCGCCGCCATGGCGGTCACCCCGGTCCTGAATTCGCTGGAGCAGATCGCGCAATGGTCGGCCCGTGCCGGAAAGCTTGGCAAGACGCTCCCCGCCGCCGTGCAGATCGATACCGGCATGTGCCGCCTTGGGCTGTCACCCGAAGAGCTTGAAGTCCTTGCCGCGCAGCCGCAACGGCTCGATGGTATCGACATCGCCTTCGTGATGAGCCACCTCGCCTGCGCCGACGAGCCGGATCATGCCGCCAATGCCGCGCAGCTTTCGGTAATGCATAAAGCAGCCGGGGCCTTCCCGGATGTGCCGGTGTGCTTTTCCAATTCGGGCGGCATTTTTCTCGGCAATGACTATCACAACGCTCTGCTGCGCCCGGGCATCGCGCTTTATGGCGGCGCCCCTTCCGCTGCCCGCCCCAACCCGATGAAACCAGTCGTCCGTCTCGATCTCGCCGTCATCCAGACCCGTACCGTCCCTGCCGGCTCGCTGGTCGGTTACGGCGGCTCTTTCGAAGCGACCAGCCCGACGCGTCTTGCAACCATCGCCGCCGGTTACGCCGATGGCCTGCCACGCTCTCTCAGCAATCGCGGCGCGGCGTGGTATAACTGCGTGCGCCTGCCGATTGCCGGGCGCGTTTCGATGGACAGCATCATTCTCGACATATCCGCCCTGCCCGAGGGAACATTGACCCAGGGCAGCCTCGTGCAGATGATCGGGCCAGACCAGACGCTGGAAGATATTGCCGAGGACGCGGGCACGATCGCCTATGAAATCCTGACCGGCCTCGGTCGCCGTTATCGCCGTAGTTACATTCAGCCGGGCGAAACCCCGGCAACCGCTTCAACATCAGCAAATCACAAGTGAGACGATCATGAACGTCACTATCCTCGGAGCCGGCGTCGTCGGCGTGACATCCGCCTGGTATCTGGCCAAAGCCGGGCACAAGGTGACGGTGATCGACCGCCAGCCGGCCGCAGCCCTCGAAACCAGCTTCGCCAATGCGGGCGAGGTATCCCCCGGTTACTCCTCTCCATGGGCGGCACCCGGCATCCCGGTCAAGGCGATGAAATGGCTGTTCATGAAACACGCGCCCCTCATTATCCGCCCGACGGCGGACCCTGCGGCATGGCGCTGGATGAGCCAGATGCTGCGCAACTGCACCTCGGCACGTTATGCCATCAACAAGAGCCGCATGGTGCGCGTTGCCGAATATAGCCGCGATTGCCTGATGGCGCTGCGCGAAGAGACCGGCATCGAATATGACCAGCGCATGCAGGGCACACTCGAGGTGTTTCGCACCCAGAAGCAGTTCGACGCCATCGGCAAGGATGTGGACGTGCTGACGGCGGGCGGCGTGCCTTTCGAGATTCTCGACCGCGACGGTTGCGCCGCCATCGAGCCGGGCCTTGCGCCCGCCAAGGAGAAGATCGTCGGTGGCCTGCGACTGCCCGGCGACGAGACCGGCGACTGCTTCATGTTCACCACCGAACTTGCCCGCATGGCGGAAGAGGCCGGTGTTACCTTCCTTTACGATACCGGCATCATGCGCCCGATCGTTGAAGGCGGCCGCATCAAGGCCGTGGAAACCACGCGCGGACTGATGGAGGCGGATATCTTCGTGGCGGCGCTTGGCAGCTATTCGCCGCAATTCGTGCGGCAGCTTGGGCTGACCCTGCCGGTCTATCCGGTGAAAGGGTATTCCATCACGGTTCCGGTCGTGAAGGAGGAGCGCGCGCCCGTCTCCACGGTCATGGACGAAACATTCAAGGTGGCGATCACCCGGCTCGGCTCGCGCATTCGCGCGGGCGGCATGGCGGAAATTGCGGGTTTCAGCAAGGATTTGCCGGCCGCGCGCCAGGAAACGCTGGCCCATTCAGTGGAAGACCTGTTCGGCGGTGCGGGCGATCAAAGCCAGGCGAAATTCTGGTGCGGCCTGCGCCCGATGACGCCGGATGGCACGCCGGTGATCGGCGCCACGCGCTACAGCAATCTTTATCTCAACACCGGCCACGGCACGCTCGGCTGGACCATGTCCTGCGGCTCGGCCCGTGTACTCGCCGATCTGATCAGTGGCGAAAAACCGGAGATCGACACGCACGATCTGGCCATCAGCCGTTACGCGGCCCGAAGCGAATAGAAACGCCCACTCCCGCCGGAAAGGCGGGATGGGCGGCGATCAAAGCGCCAGCGCATCCTTCAGCGCCAGCCCTTCCTTCATGCGAAGATCGAGATCGGCTTCGATATGGTCGAGATGCCGCAACATCAGCGCACGGGCTTTTGCGCCGTCCTTCGCCTCCAGCGCATCCAGCAGATCGGCATGATCGTTGTGGCCGCAGCTTGAAACGCCCGAGCGTCCGTAGAGCGCGATGACCAGCGACGAGCGGGCGACCAGCTCGTCCATGAACTTTTCGAGAATGGCATTACCGGCAAGCGAAGCCAGCATCAGGTGAAAATCGCCCGATGCCTTGATTTCCGCGCGCCTGGCGTTCGGGCCGCGCTCGTGTTGATGGCGGCTTTCCTGCACCAGATGTTCCCTCAGCCGCGCCGCCGCCGCAGGTGTGATTTTTTCAATGGCAGCATCCACGACCCCCGGTTCGATCAGCCGGCGCGAAGCGAAAACCTGCCGTGCCTCGTCCGGCGTCGGATTGGAAACGAAAGCACCCCGGTTGCGTTCTGCCTTCACCAGCCCTTCATAGGCCAACATCTGAAGGGCGGCGCGCACCACCGTGCGGCTGACATCGAACAGGGTTCCCACTTCCGATTCGGATAATTTCGTTCCCGGTGCCAGCCGCCGGTCGACAATGGCATCGCGCAGCGTGTCGCGAATGGCCTGGGCGCGGTCTTCATGGGAGGAATCGGGGCTGACGGTTATGTGGGCAAGGCTCATGGGCGTGTCCTGTTTGTTCTTTGTTCTAGCGCGAAGCGCGGTCCGCGCAAACAGGAATTGCGGGCCTGCACCGCTCTGCCACAATTCATTCAGCACCCGTTCAGCAGGCGGGCTGTATTTCCTTAACCATCGAATTTGCAACTGGCAGCGCCCTGCCACCTGTATGGAAGAACACAACATGTCGTCCTTTGCAGCCAAAACCGTTATGGCCATCGCCGTCGCCGCCGCCGCCATCGTTCCTTTCAACAGCGCATCCGCTGGCGACTGGGACCGTCACGACCGTCGCGATGCCGCCATTGTGGGCGGTGTGCTCGGCCTTGCCGCCGGCGTGGCCGTTGGCTCGGCCCTTTCCCGCCCGGCACCGGTGTATGAGGAACGCGTCTATGTCGATCCGGCACCGCGCCGCTACCAGGCCTATGAGCCGGGTTATGTCGATGATGAGCCGGACTACCGTTATTATCGTGCGGCACCACAGCCGGTTTATCGCCCCGCGCCCGTCTATCGCGCGCAGCCGGTCTATGACAGCCGCCCGGTCTATAACCAGCGCCGCACCTATCGCACCATCGAACCCTGGACCAATGCCTGGTACGACTATTGCTCGCAGCGTTACCGGAGCTTCAACTCCCGCACCGGCACCTTTACGGATTATGACGGCCAGCGTCATTTCTGCGTAGCCGGCTGATCGGGTAAAACCGCAGCTTAAGGCTTGTTGCCTTGCGCTCTCCATCATCCTCGGCCTCGTGCCGAGGATTTGGTCACCTATCGTAAATGGGTAGGGAGAGGCCCGGGCATGGCGCAGGAGAGGTTTTCGGATCAAGCCGAAGGCCTCCAATACGTCACGGCCGCCTCACGCCATGCCGTTCTTCACATAATCCGCCCGGTTGATGCCGTGGCGTTGCAGCTTGTCGTAAAAAGTCTTGCGGGCGATACCGAGCGACGCGATGGTCGCGGCCACGTCTCCGTTCGATTGTTCCAATGTTTCGCGAATGATACGCGCTTCGATCTCATCCATGCGCTCCGGCAGGGTGCCGGAAGCAGGCAGCGCGGATTGCAAAGCGGGCGCAGCCGCAGGTTCCGCCTCCAGCCCCAGCACCACCCTTTCGGCGAAATGGCCGAGTTCGCGCACATTGCCCGGCCAGTCATGGTCCTGAAGCCGGCGGGAAATGCCGGCGCTGATCTGCGGCACCGGCATGTTGAAACGGTTGGCCGCCTTGGTGACGAAGTGCGAGAACAGCAGCGGAATATCCGCCTTGCGTTCACGCAGCGGCGGAATGGACAGGGTCACCACGTTCAGCCGATAATAGAGATCCTCGCGGAAGCTGCCGCGCTCGGCTGGATCGCCAAGATCGACCTTGGCCGCCGCCACCACGCGGATATCGACCGGCCGCTCCTCGTTCGACCCGAGCGGTGAAACTTCACGCATTTCCAGTACGCGCAGCATCTTCACCTGCACCGCAAGCGGCATGCTTTCGATCTCATCCAGAAACAGGGTGCCGCCGCTGGAATGTTCGATGCGGCCGACGCGCTTTTTCTGCGCGCCGGTAAAAGCCCCCGGCTCATGGCCAAAAAGCTCGCTCTCGATCACCGTTTCCGGCAAAGCGCCGCAATTCAGCGCCACGAAATTACCCTTCGCGCGTTTCTTGCTCCAGTGATGCAGCGCCGTCGCCACCACTTCCTTGCCGCTGCCGGTTTCCCCCGCCACCAGCACATCCACATCCGTATCGGCAATATGGCGCAGCGTGGTGCGCAAGCGCTCCATGGCCGGCGTCTGGCCGATCAGCGGCAGATCGTCTTCCGCCTGCCCGGCGGCCCGGCGAAGAGCGCGGTTTTCCAGCACGAGACGGCGCTTTTCCAGTGCCCGACGTGCACTTTCCACCATGCGTTCGGCGGGAAAAGGTTTTGCGATGAAATCATAAGCGCCGTTGTGAAGCGCATCGACGGCCATCGGCACATCGCCATGGCCGGTGATGAGGATGACCGGCAGATCGGCATCGATCTTGCGCACATGGTCGAAAAATTCGAGCCCGGTCATGCCGGGCATGCGCACATCGGTGATGACGACGCCGTCGAAATCCTCACTCAAAGCCGCAAGCGCCTGTTCGGCCCTTGAAAAAGAAGTGACCGGCAACCCATCGAGTTCCAGCGTCTGCACCATTGCCTTGCGCAGCTGCGAGTCGTCATCCACCAGGAATATGGTTCCATCCGTCGTCATGTCATGCTCGCTCGCTTCAGATATACGGAAAAAGCCGTGCCGGCCGCGCTGCTTACCACCTCGATACGTCCGCCATAATCGGACGCGATATCGTTGGAGATGACGAGACCAAGGCCGAGGCCACTTTCCTTTGATGTATTGAAGGGTGAAAAAAGCTGGGCGCGGATAGCCTCCGGAATGCCGCTGCCATTGTCGCTGACCGAAATCACGACCATGTCGCCCTCCTCTCGTACACGCACCTCGACACGCGCCGTCTCAATTGTTTCCGTGGCTTCCAGCGCGTTTTGCAGAAGGTTGATGAGGATTTGTTCGAGCCGGATACGGCTGCCGAGCACCTTCAGATCCTGATCCGGCAAGGCGATATCCAGCGCATCCATCTGCCCGGAAAAACGGCTGCGCAACAGCATGACCGCGCCTTCTATGACCAACCTGGCGCTTACAGGTTCGGCGGCGGTGCGGCCCTTGCGCGCGAGTATCTTCAGGTCGGTGGTAATGGTGCCGATACGTTCGGTGAGGGCGGCAATGTCTTGCAAATTCTCGGTGGCTTCGGCCAGACGATCGCGTTTCAGCAAAGTGCGGGCATTGTCGGCGAAAGCGCGGATGGTGGCGACAGGCTGGTTGATTTCATGTGCCACGCCCGCCGCCACCTGCCCAAGAATGGACAGGCGGTTGGCCTGCACCAGCTCGTGCTGCACATTGCGCAACTCGCCGGTGGTCTTTTCATGCAGGGCGATTTCGGCCTGCAGATGATCGCGCGTTTTCGTCAGGTCGCGGGTTCGCTCCTGCACCTTCATTTCCAGTTCCGCACGGGCGCGCTGTTCCTCTTCCTTCTCCCGGAGCGCCTTGTGCCTGCGCCACAGCCAGAGTGCGGAAAGCGCCATCAGCGGCATCAACGTCGCCAGCGCCACCACCCTGCCCTCACGGATTGTGGCATTCAGCGCCGGTGCGACGGGCTGCAGATAATGCAAGGTCCATGACGTCGTCGGCACCGGCATTTCCAGCTGCAGATAATCGCCGCGCTCGCGCCCCGGTCCATCGACATGGATGAGTGGAACGCCATCACCCGACGAACGAGCAGCGCGGAACGGCAGGGTTGCGAGCGTCTCATTGCCGAATTGCAGGCTTTCGGCAATGATCTTCCGCTGTGCCTCGTCGATTGGCGCAACGGTCTTGAAACGCCATTCCGGCACGCTCGTCATCAGCACGACGCCATTCCCGTCGACCACATAGACCGGTTTGCCGCCGATGTTCCAGTCCGTTTCCAGACGGTTGAATTCCACCTTGGCGATGACGACGCCCAGCGGCCGCCCGTCGCTGGCATCGATGCGGCGGGAGATGTAAAGACCCGGCCGGCGGCTGACATTGCCGAGCGCATAATGTTCGGACATGCCCGTCTTCATCGCCGCCTGGAAATATTCGCGGAAGGCATAGTTGGAGCCGACGAAGCTGTCGTCCTGTCGCCAGTTGCTGGAGGCGATGGTCAGGCCGGTCGGCCCGGTGACATAGATCACCGAGGACTGCGTGCCTTCGATCAGGCCTTCCAGCTTGCGGTTCAGCCGGTTGAGGGCGGGCGGACCGCCGCCGTCAAGCGCAGCCGCGAGATCGGGATCGCCGGACAGAACCAGCGGAATGGCGCGCGGCCGCTCTAGCGCGACATTCAGGAGCGCGATCTTCAGTTCGGCATCCGTGGAAGCCTCGGAGGCAGCGGTGCGCATCGCCTGAAGACGGGCGAACTCGTCAGCCACCAGCAGCACGCCCAGGCTGACCAGCAGCCACAGGCCGGCCAGCGCCAGCCATTGCGCCCGCCGTTTCGCCTGGGAATGAGGTGCCCGATCCTGATAGGTCATGGGATAATTGTGCGGATTTACGCACGGATCGCAAGAGATTTTGTCCGGAATTCCGCACAAATGGCCGTGAGCCAGCAAAGCTTCAATAAAAACTACTTTTGAAATCAGCCGGTTACGGCAAATAAGCAAGTCTGGCATGCGTATTGCACATGACTCCGCAATCGGCGCGACGCCGTCAACGACACGGCGATCCCGGGAGGCCAATCAAGGCAGGGTGAGGCCGAGGAGGAAAAAACATGATCGATACGACAACCGTGGCCGCAGGCCACGCCAAGCAGCCATTTTACAAGCACCTGTATTTTCAGGTTCTGGTGGCCATCATCGCCGGTATCGCGCTCGGCCATTTCTATCCGGCCTTCGGCGAACAGCTGAAGCCGCTCGGCGACGGCTTCATCCGCCTCGTCAAGATGATCATCGCTCCCGTCATCTTCCTCACCGTCGCAACCGGCATCGCCGGCATGAACGACATGAAGAAGGTCGGCCGCGTGGCCGGCAAGGCCATGATCTACTTCCTGGTCTTCTCCACCCTTGCACTGATCGTCGGCCTCATCGTCGCCAACACCGTGCAGCCGGGCGCCGGCATGAACATCGATCCGTCCACGCTGGATGCCAAGGCCGTCGCGACCTACGCCGACAAGGCCCATGAGCAGACCATCACTGGCTTCCTGATGAACATCATCCCGACCACCATCGTCGGTGCTTTCGCCAGCGGCGACATTCTGCAGGTGCTGTTCTTCTCCGTACTCTTCGGCATCGCGCTCGGCGTCGTCGGCGAAAAGGGCAAACCTGTCACCGATTTCATGCATGCCCTGATGTATCCGATCTTCAAGCTGGTCGCGATCCTGATGAAGGCCGCCCCCATCGGTGCTTTTGGTGCCATGGCGTTTACCATCGGCAAATACGGCATCTCGTCCGTCACCAACCTCGCGATGCTGATCGGCACCTTCTACATCACGTCCTTCCTGTTCGTGTTCGTGGTTCTCGGCGCCGTCTGCCGTTATAACGGCTTCTCCATCGTGGCGCTGATCCGTTACATCAAGGAAGAACTGCTACTGGTTCTCGGCACCTCGTCTTCCGAAGCCGCCCTGCCCGGCCTGATGAGCAAGATGGAAAAGGCCGGCTGCAAGCGCTCCGTCGTCGGCCTCGTCATTCCCACCGGTTATTCCTTCAACCTTGACGGCACCAACATCTACATGACGCTGGCGGCCCTCTTCATCGCCCAGGCAACCGGTATCCACCTCTCCTTCGGTGAGCAGATCCTGCTGCTACTCGTGGCCATGCTTTCCTCCAAGGGTGCGGCCGGCATCACCGGCGCCGGCTTCATCACACTTGCGGCCACGCTCTCCGTCGTGCCTTCGGTTCCGGTCGCCGGCATGGCGCTCATCCTCGGCATCGACCGCTTCATGTCGGAATGCCGCGCGCTCACCAACTTCGTCGGCAATGCTGTCGCCACCATCGTCGTCGCCCGCTGGGAAGGCGAACTGGATCAGGACCAGCTCGCCCGCGTGCTGAGCGGCCAGGAAGAATTCACCGGCATCGCCGATGTGGATTCCCTGCCGGCATCGGTACAGCCCGCCGAATAATACGACCTCCCAAGGTCCTGCCTGTCCCGGTCCGTCCGGGCGGGCCTCGCATGAAGGCCGGTGTATCCTGTGGATGCACCGGCCTTTCATCGTTCCGACCCTGAACGAAAACGGTTTTATCAGCCTGACGGTGCTATAGAGCCAGACAGGGCGCAATACGATGGACGGAGCAACGCATGAAGAACCTGTTTCTCGCCTGGCAATTCTGGGCGCTGTTATCGGCAGCTTTCGCGGCGCTGACAGCCATTCTCGCCAAGATCGGCATCGAAAACGTCAATTCGGATTTCGCCACCTTCATCCGCACCATCGTCATTCTCGCCGCCGCGGGCCTGATGGTTTATGTCACCGGCAACTGGCAGCAGCCTTCCAGCATTTCCGGGCGAACCTGGTTGTTCCTCGTGCTTTCGGGTCTGGCGACCGGTGCCTCGTGGATATGTTATTTCCGGGCGCTGAAGCTCGGCGATGCCGCCCGCGTTGCCCCCATCGACAAGCTGAGCGTCGTTTTCGTCGCGGTCTTTGCGGTGCTGTTTCTGGGAGAAAGGCTATCACTGCCCAATTGGCTCGGCGTCGTGCTGATCGCCTGCGGCGCGGTGCTTGTGGCCTACCGGGGATAGATCAGACCCGGAGCCTTTGGTGCAACGCATCATCCTCACTCCGTCACCCCGGCTCTAGGCCGGCATGACGGAGGAGAGGTTTCGTCCCCTATCACATGTTCCCGGCTGACGTGCTCCATAGAACCTTTAGCTGCGGGCAGCCGCGGCCTTGTCGAGACCGCGCTTGACGCCTGCAAACAGCTCATCCAGCTGCTCGGCCGTGATGATCAGCGGCGGGCAGAAGCAGATGGATTCACCGATCGGCCGGGTGATAACGCCTTCGCTTTCTATGGCCGCTGCGAGCGCCAGCGTCGTATCGCCCGGTTTCATGCCCTCCCACGGCTTCACTTCGAGCGCACCGATGAGGCCGATGCCGCGTGACGAATGAATGAGCGGATGATCCGCAAGCGCCTTCAGATGATCGAGAAATTTGCCCTCCAGCCGGGCGACATTGCCGACAAGATCACGCTCCTGAATGATCTTGAGGTTTTCGAGGCCTACCGCGGTCGCGACCGGATGGCCGGAGGCGGTGTAACCATGGCCGAAGGAGCCGATACGGTCTGACTCATCGGCGATCGGCTGGTAGAAATTGTCGTTCATGATGATCGCCGAAAGCGGCATGTAGGACGACGAGATCTGCTTGGAAACCACCAGCACATCCGGCTTGATGTCATAGGTCTCGCACGCGAACATACTGCCCGTGCGACCGAAACCGCAGATCACCTCATCCACGACAAGAAGAATGTCGTATTTCTTCAGGATTGCCTGCACGCCTTCCCAATAACCTTCCGGAGGCAACAGGACCCCACCGGCGCCCATAACCGGCTCACCCCAGAAAGCGGCGATGGTCTCGGGGCCTTCGCGCAGGATCAGGTCTTCGAGCTCCTTCAGGATACGTGCGGTGAATTCCGCTTCGCTTTCACCATCCTTACCGAAATGCACATAGGAGGGGCAGGCCGTGTGCAGCATGCGGTCCAGCGGCAGGTCGAAGCTTTCATGGTTGCGCGGCAGGCCGGTGATCGAGGCGGACGCGATCGTCACGCCATGATAGCCCTTGATGCGGCCGATGATCTTCTTCTTGTCCTTCTTGCCCAGCGCGTTCGAGCGATACCAGACCATCTTCGCAACGAGGTCGTTGGCCTCGGAGCCGGAGGAGGTGAAATGCACCTTGGACATCGGTACCGGCGAAAGCTCGATCAACAACTCGGCCAGATCGACGGACGGGCCATGGGTCTTGTAGGAGAAGGTGTGGTAATAGGGCAGCTTCTGCATCTGCTTCGTTGCCGCTTCCACCAGCCGCTTTTCGCCGAAACCGAGCGCCACCGACCACAGCCCCGCCATCGCCTCGATATAGCGCTTGCCGCTGCTGTCGGTGACATAGATGCCGTCGCCGCTTTCGATCACCAGACCGCCGGTCTTCTCGAATTTGCGCAGATTGACATTCGGGTGCATCTGGTAGGCGATATCGCGTGCCTCGACGGAATTCGGCAGGATGGTCATCGATAAGGGCTCCGTTTCGGTTGATGGGCTGAGGCGTCAGACGTGCTGGCCGCCATTGATGTGAATTTCCGCGCCGTTGATGTAGCTCGACTGTTCCGAGCACAGGAAATAAATGGTCTGCGCCACCTCGGCGGTGGTTCCGAGGCGGCCGAGCGGCACCTGCGCATCCACCAGTTCGGCCGTTCCGGGAGACAGGATGGCGGTATTGATCTCACCCGGCGCAATGGCGTTGGCACGCACGCCGCGCGGGCCGAATTCATGCGCCAGTTCCCGCGTCAGCGCCGCAAGCGCCGCCTTGGAAGCGGCATAAGCAACACCGGCGAATGGGTGAACGCGCGACCCGACGATGGAGGTGACGTTGACGACAGAACCCCTGGCGGCCTCCAGTTCCGGCAGCAGCGCACGCGCAAGCAGCGCGGTCGAGATGAGATTGACATTCATCACCCGCATCCAGATATCGGCCGTCGTATCCATCACACCGAGACGGCTTCCGCCTTCGCCCTTGGGCGAAATACCGGCATTGTTGACGAGAGCGGCAAGCTTGCCTTCCGGCAGGCGCGAGCGCACCTCGTCTGCCAGATCATCGATCCGCGACAGATCTTCGAGATCGGCCTGGATATGGCTTTCCCGCGCGGACGGCCAGCGGCACTCCTCCGAAAAAGGTTGCCGGGACACAGTGAGAATCCTCCAGCCCTTTTCCTGAAACAGCTTGACGGTGGCATGCCCTATTCCGCGGCTCGCGCCGGTCAGAAGCATGAAAGGAACAGCCATTCGAGAACTCCCGTGCCATGCGAACCGTTGAGCCGGCCGCGCATTCCGCCCGCATGTTAGAGAGTTACAACCGGCGGACAAGGGCTTTTTTGTCGCGGCGTGGCGGTGGCAAACGTGCGGCGGGCTAATCCTATTTGATGCGAAGCTTTCACCCGAAGGGAATATTTGAAGCCTGCCATTTGCCCATAAAATGAGGCCTCCCGAATGTGTGATCAGTATTGGGAGGGGGACGAATGCGCATCGACATCATCGACACGGATGCCGGCTTCGAGGCGATCCGTGAAAACTGGGACGCGGTGTTCATGGCCGATCCCCACGCCCGGCATTTCCTTTCCTGGGGCTGGCTCAGGGATTATATGCCGCGCCGCAGGCGCTGGTTCATCCTCGCGCTCCGTGAACGCCCGGAAGGCTCACCCTATGTGGCGTTTTTCCCGCTGCGCATCGTCACAGAACCGGACAAGAAAACCGGCTACTTTCACGACAGCATCGTCATGGCCGGCAATGCAGCGGCGGACTACACCGGTTTCATCACCCTGCCGGACTATGAAAATCACGCCGTTGCCGGTTTCTGCTCCTATATACGCCAGCAGAACTGGACCGAGCTGAAGCTCGACTATCTTTCCGGCCCGCCGGAACGGCGCGACGCGATGATCCGCGCCCTTCAGGGTCCGCTCGTCATGTTCCGCGACAACATGCCGACCAATCCTTACAACATCAACAATTGCATCTGCCCGGTAGTGGCCCTGCCGGATACGTTCGACGGTTATCTCGACAGCCATATGAGCAGCCAGACACGGCAGAAGCTCCGGCGCTTCCTGAGAAAGGTGGAGGGCGGCGACGAATATCGCATCACCTTCGCGACAAAGGAAACGATCAAGCGGGACATGGACATCCTGTTCGATTTCTGGCGCATCCGCTGGGCGCCGCACAAGGGCAAGGAGCGCACGGAACTGTTGATCGGCGCGACGCGGCAAATGCTGATGGATGTCTATATTCGTGGTGATCTGGAAGTGCCGGTGCTCTGGTTCGGCGACCAGCCGCTCGGCGCGCTCGCCAACATCATCGACCGACAGAAGAAATCGGTCCTCTTCTACATCACCGGCCGCGACGAGAACTGGAAGACACCTTCCCCCGGTCTCGTGCTGCACGGGCACTGCATCCGCAGGGCGATCGAGCAGGGCTTCAGAACCTATGATTTCCTGCGCGGCAACGAACCCTATAAATATTTCTTCGGCCCAGAGGAGCAGAAGCTGAGCTGCACGCTGTTCCGCACCCGCTCGGGCGACAATCTCGGCGGCCGGCTGCACCCGCGCAGCGTCCGCTTCGTTTACGAACAGGCCCTCAAACTTTATAAGACCGGCAAGAAGGCCGCAGCCCATATTGCCTTCGGGCAGGTGCTGGCCGCAGCGCCCGACCATCTTGGCGCGCAATTCGGCCTCGCCAATCTCTCCTTCGACCGGGGTGAGTTCCGGGAAGCGGAAATCGCCTTCCTCTCCCTTCTGGCCGCCGGGCAGGAACCCGTTGTCCTGTGGCTGCGCATCGGCGAAACGCGAATGGCTCAACAGCATTATCATGAGGCATCCGAGGCCTTCCGCCAGGTAACCAATCGTGCTCCCTTCCATCGTGAAGCGCTTTATAAATGCGCCGTGGCGCTGATTGCCGCCGAAAGAACGGTGGAAGGCGCGGAAATCCTCGACAGGCTGCAGCACTATCATTCGGATGACGCGGCCCATCTGGAATATGCGGAGAAAGCCCGTGCGGCGCTTGCGCGGCTGGAACTGGCAAAGGCCAAGGTTTTGCTGCCGGCCGATGTCGTCACGCTCGCCGTCAAACCGAAAACGACGGCCAAGCGCTGGCACCCGCCAAAGGTTTTGCATTGAAGGCAATGCCCTGTAAGTTGCGGCCGGGAAAACCTCCCGGCCGGCTTGCAAGGATATTCGATGTTTCTGACCAACAAGGACATGCTCGATCTTGTCGAGCTTCGCCATGATCTGCACCGCCATCCGGAAATTTCCGGGGAGGAAAAGGAAACGGCGCAGCGCATCCGCACCTTCCTCGAACAGGCAAAGCCCGACCGGCTTCTTGCCGATCTCGGCGGCCATGGCGTGGCGGCGGTCTTCGACAGCGGCAAGAGCGGTCCGGCGATCCTCATCCGCTCGGAACTCGATGCCCTGCCCATTCATGAAAAAAGCGAGGCAGAATACCGCTCGGGCATCGACGGCAAGGGGCATCTTTGCGGCCATGACGGCCACTCCACCATTCTGACGGCACTCGCGCTTGGCCTTTCCCGGCAGCGGCCCGAGACCGGCAGCGTCATCCTTTTATACCAGCCAGCGGAAGAAACCGGCGCGGGCGCCGCCGCGGTTCTCGCCGATCCGCGCTTTCACGAGATAAAACCGGATTATTCCTTTTCGCTCCACAACCTGCCCGGCCTGCCGCTCGGTCATGTCAGCGTGGTGGAAGGACCGGTCAATTGCGCATCGCGCGGCATCAAAATCCGCCTTTCCGGCAAGACCGCGCATGCTTCCTCACCGGAACACGGCGTTTCGCCGATGCGGGCGATGGCCGAGCTGATGCCGGCCCTGGCCGAGCTCGGTTCCGGCTTCCCGCCCGAACCCGATTTTTCGATGGTCACGATCACCCATGCCGTGATGGGCGAAGCCGCCTTCGGCATCTCCCCGGCCGATGCGGAAATCTGGGCGACGCTCAGAACGCTGACCGACGACCGGATGGAAAAGCTCTGCGCAGCAGCGGAATCACTGGCAAAAAAGGTGGCAGAGGAACAGCAGCTGACGCTCGCCATCGCCTATGACGATATTTTCCTGCATTGCGAAAATGTACCTGAAGCAGTCGGGCATATCCGACGGGCGCTTGACGAGGAGAAAATCTCCCACAATTCGGAAGGCCTGCCCATGCGGGCATCCGAGGATTTCGGCCGGTTCCGCGCCGTCTCGTCATCAGCCATGTTCTTTCTGGGCGCAGGCAGGGATTACCCCAACCTGCACAATCCCGATTATGATTTTCCGGATGCATTGATCGGCATCGGCGCGCGCATCTTCATGCGCATCATCCGCAACCTGACGGACGTGGCGTAAGCAGCAAGCCAGCACTGTACCGACTGCTCTCACCCGCCCTGCGGGCCGTTGCTCGGCCGGGCGGCGCGCACGGCCGCCAGCCCCCTGATGCCATCCTGATTTCCGATGGCCGTCAGGCTTTCGAAAATCTGCGCCGCTTCGCCATAACGGCGCATGGCGAGGTAGGAGTAACCACGCAGCACCATCAGGTCCGCGCGCTCATCAGCCAACCGCGCCCGCTGGTCAAGCAGCAGGAGCGTTTCCGCATAACGTTTCGACTGGAAGGCGGAAACTGCCCTGTCGGCCAGGATCGAAACCTGCAACTCGGTCGCGCGCGGGCGATCCATGCGCGATTTCGTCGCCGAAACGGCGGCGTGGTCCGTCAAGCCCATGCGCAGATAGGCAAGGCTCTGGCCATAGGCCGCATCGCTTTTGACATTGGACTGACCGCCTTCAATAGCGGATTCGAATGCTTTCAGCGCCTCTGCCGGCCGGTTTGTTTCCATCAGGCACCAGCCGAGATCAAGCGCCTGCTGCGGCGGCAGACGCTGCGGATCGGGATAGGCCGCGCAGGAACGCGGGCGCGAGGCGGCGCTGGTTTCTCTTTGCACCTGCACCGGTCGGCGCGCCTGCTTGCGTGAAGGTTCCGGCTGCTGGACGACAGGCTGGTCATAGACCACCACCGTCTCACCCTGCGGCGCAGAGGTCGTCGCGGGCGCCGTTATTTGTGCGGCAGCGGGCGGTGCGATTGTGGGGGCAATCGTCCGACCGGACTGGTCAACCATACGCGCGGTCCCGACATCCGCGATACGTTGGGAGCGGCTGGCCCATTGCTGCTGGATGCCGCGCAGACCGGCAAGATTGCGAAGATCGTGATAGCTGACGGCCATGCCGTAGGCTGAAGGCTCATCATCGGGTTTCCAGCCAAGGGCCGTGCTGAACCATTGCAAGGCAAGCGGCGTCTGGCGGAATGCAAGCGAATACCAGCCGAATTGCTGCGCGGTCGCCGCATCCTTGCGCGCCACCGTCTGGGCCGCGATGCGCTGCAGCACATCCGGCGGCAAAACGACAGGCGGCTGCAACGCCAGAAGATTGGCCGTCGCGGCAAGATAGGTCGCAAGCGCATCGTCGGAGGCCGTGCGCCATTTATACATGATGTCCTCGGCCTCACGCGGCTCGTTACGGTCGATCAGCGCCAGCGCCAGCCCCTGCGAGGCCGACGCGCTGTCTTCTTCCTCGCGCGCCTTGCGGAACCATTTTTCCGCCTCCGTCATGTTCTTCTGGCGGATATTGTACCAGCCGAGCAGCAGGGCGTCGCTTGCAAGCTTGTCGGTCTCGGCAAGCCTCTCAAGCCGCATCAGATAGGCGGAAGGAACGGTGACACTCTCCTTTTCACCCTCTTTCGCTTTTTCTCCGGCCTTGGCCACGAACTGGCGGGCGAGATCGTTCTTGACCGGTTCGAATTCCAGTTGGCCGTCCGCTCCGGGTTTCTCCTTGGCCAGCAACTCATCCATCACCTCCGCCGGCAAAAGTGCGGAAGCCTTCTGTATCGTCGCGAGCCTGTCGCTGGCGGCCGTGCAATTGTTGAGGATGTAAAGATAGGCGTCGCGCGCCCGTCCCATTCGATCGGTATTGGCAAAGGCATCCGCCACCCGCCACAGGACATCGACCTCGCTGCAGGTCAGCAGGCCGGAATTATTGGCGGCCGTATCCACCACCGTCGCATATTGCTTGAGATCGGAAGCATTGACGAGCCGCTGGCGGGCTTCGGCGAGCGAAACCATACCGATGAGATTGTCAGGTGGCTGCCAGCCGGGCTCCGCCTGCTGGCGCTCGGCGATCGCCTTTCTCACCTCGGCATAGCGGCCATCGGTATAAAGCTGCCACATGGCATCGAGTTTGGGGTCGCCATTTTCGGGAATGGCAAGAGGATCGGCGGGCGGCGTCCAGTTGGGATAAAGCGTGCGAAGACGCGCGATTTCGGCCTGAAGGCGCTGGGTATCGCCCTTGGCCGCGAAATAACGCAAAGCGCTGAGATCGACTTCCGGCATATCGCCAGCTGCCGGCTGCGTCGCTCGGGAGACCGGTGCCTGCGCGATCTGCGCTTGCGGCGCTTGCCCGGCGGGCTGCGTCACCGGCAGCGGATCGCTCGCCGGCACGGTTACCGGCGGTGTCGCAGGCTGGGTTAGCTGCGCCATCTCGCGGTCTTTAAGGAAAGCATTGATCTGCGCCGGATTGGCCACGGCAGGCGAAATGCGCTGCACCGCCCGGTTATCGCCGACCGCTGACGTATGCACATCCGACACCCGACCGAGAATGCTGTCGCGCCAGTGGAAGGCCGCGAGCCCGATCAGAAGCAGAATGAGAGCCGAGGTCGACAGTGGCTTGTTCATCGGCATTCCCCGTTATTTCCTGCCAGAAACGACAATGCCAGAAGATGCAATGTGGAAGGATAATAAAGTGTTGGCTGGAAATTTTTAAGTTCGGCGGAAATGGCCGGACCGCCCGCGACGCAGGCCGCCAGCGCCGGAATGATGCGATAACCGGGATCGGAGAGAACATCCTTCACCGCACCGCTTTTCAGATCGAAGGTGCCGGCAGCGCCGCTTTCCAACGTCATGCCGTCTTTCAGCCGGGCGAGCAACTCCGGTGAGCCCATATGTGCCCTTGCAAGATAAAGCGGAATGCGCACCGCATTATAACCGAATTCGGGCGGGAAACCCGAGGCCGGCTGCGGCTTTGTCTTCACCGACACCCAGTCGGCCGGCAGTTTTTTATCGCTGAAGGCGAATGCGCCGATCTGCGCCACGCCGTCATCGGCAAGCGCTTTCCAGAGCGGCGATGGCGCGACAAGATTGAGCACCGGAAAGGCTTCAAAAATCAGATAGGAAGGATTGACCACCGGACCATCATCCCGGTCACCCTCGCCAAAACCGCTGGAAGCCGGCAAAAGCAGCGTGCGTCCGCCACGCTGCGCCACGGCCTTCCTGAGGATGGCGGATGCGATGACAGAAGATGCCTCGGCATAATCCTGCCGGTTCCATTGCCCAGCGGCCAGCGCCAGCGCATAGGCGATCAGGATATCGCCATCCGTGGCGTTGTTGATGTCTGTTACGTGCGGTCTGGTGCGCGGATCCCATTTCCAGGCGGAAAGGCCGTCGTCGCGCACCAGCAGTTCGGTGCGCGTGAAACTCCAGATCAGCTCGAAATCGGACAGGTTGTCGGCAAGCACGGCAAGCCACATGCCGTAACCCTGCCCTTCGCTATGGCTGATATTGCCGTTGCCGGTATCGATGATGCGCCCGCCAGGATCGAGGAACGCACCTTTATAGGACGCCCATGCCTCCGGCGTAATGGAAGCGGCGCGACTGACGGAGATACCCGTAATCAGCATCATGACCGACAGGCAGAAAAGACTGGCAAGTTTTGAAATTCCGCTCTTCATCGATGCCGCCCCATCAGGCGCAGCATCACGAAGGTGGCGAAGCCGAGCAGCGACACGAAGCCGATGAATGCCAGCGAATAGGACAGAACATTGGAAGACAGCCAGTTGGCAGCGATCAACCTCGCGTTCGAGAGTGAAAATGCCCGCGTGCCATAAAAATACGGCCGTTCCACCTCCACCGTTTCCACCTTTCCGGCAGCGGCATCGTAGGCCACGACACGCCCGGTAACATCACGCCAGCGGTTTTCCCGCGTCATCGCCGCCATGCCGTCGAGAAGTTCCGCCGAAGTCGGCGCGGTGGCAAGCGTCCAGACCCCACCGCCGGAGGGGCTGAGCCCCTGCGCCAGCATGAAGGAAACGTTGCCGGGCGGCGCATAGGGCTGTTCGGCCGCCGGCAGGAAGCGCAGCGTATCCGAACTCAGGTCGAAATTCCGCTTCATCCATTCCTCGAGAGAGGACACCTGCCCCTCCCAGACGCCACCATCCACCCGTTCCCGCCAGTCATTAAAGAGGGTTTCGCTGCTTTGCGCGGGCTGCTGGACGCCGGTCCCCGCCTTCCAGGATATCTGGCTGGAGGGAACAAGATTGAACTGGCTGATCAAAGCTTGCGGGAACTGAGAAATCGTCCCGACAAACAGGGCGTCGCGGTCGCCGATCACCAGCGGCGAGGCGACGGTCTCGATATTGATGGGATGTCCCGCGACACTCGCCAGCCGGCTGACGAGCGTGGCGGCCGCCGACATGGTGTCGGTGTCGAAACGGTCGAGCGACAATGCAACGGGCGCGCCGCCGCTTCGGTAGGGTTGCCCGGCACCCGCCATAGCGGCGAGATCCGGCTTGCGGCCGATCTGGGCATAGTCCGGAATATGAATTTCCGACGTATCGAACAATGCGAAACGCGGGGTCGTGTTGGCGGGCGCGCCCGGCGCACAGGCCTGATCCTGCGCCGTCATCAGCACCGCCTCGATGGTCACCCTGTTCGGCCCCGGCTTGAAGTGACGCATTGTCACCTTGATCGGCAAATGCCGGAAAATGCCGCCGCCATTGTTGGAAATCGGCACGGTCGAGGCGATCTGGTCATTGACGTAAATATCGACATGGCTGCCAGGCAGGACCTGCGACGAATAGGCGGCATCAAGCAGCAGCGACGCTTCACCATAGGCCGATGCGTAAAAATCGGCGGGCATGCCGACATAAAATTCATTGCGGAAACGCCGGCCGCCGAATTCGGTGCTTTGGAGACCGAGTTCGGAAAGCGCAATGCGGCGATCCGACATGACGAGCGGCACATCCGGCGCATGCCAGCTGCGGGTCGAAAAGGTAGTTCTCTGGGTGCCAGGCGTGCGCGAGATCGAGGAAAACAGCGTCTCTATTGCCGCCTGCACCGCCTGCGGGGTGGGGCCGCTGACGAACAGCGGTGAAAAACCGCCGGGCGCTGCCGCGCCGAAGCCGGCAAAGGCGCCTGCCGATGCCTCGGGCGGCAATGTCCCGGCCATACCGGCAATCTCGCGGGCGGTACCGACGATGACCGAGAGCGTTCCCGCCTTGCGCTCAGTGGAAGGGGCGGTCACGAAACGGATCGTCTGGTTCGGCATCTGGGTTCTCAGTGCCAGCGCCTGCGAAAGGCGCAGAAGAGAATCCGCAAAGGCCGGGTTGCCGAGCGCCGGCGCGACAATTTCGATCGACGTTGCCGCCTTGCCATCCGCTCCCGTCGCCTGAATGTCGTCTATGTTGGCAAAACTGCCGGCAACATCCGCGTTGAAGCCGATATAGCTGTTCGCGGGGTTCACATCGGTCCAGAGATCGTAGGTGGACTGGATCGTGCAATCGGTTCGGTGGCGCTGCTGCACGCCGAGCGTCACGACATTCGCACCGACCTGCAACACGCCCGGCGGAATCTTGAGGGAAACGTTCCCCTCGCTGTCGGGCGCTTCGATGCGGGCCACCTCCAGCGCGACATTGTTCAGGCTGACCTGAAAATTCGAGCTTTCCGGCGCCACCACAATGGCGTTCTGATAACCGATATTCAGCGAGACGGCGGCATTCACCTGCTCGGGCGTCAGATAGATGCTCCATTGCCGCCGGTCTATCTCACCGGAAAGGCTGAGCTTCTCATAGGGCAGGATATATCGCCGGCGGCTGTCGGCATTGAGCGCCGAGGTCGAGGCGGGTCTTGCACCTTCCTGGCGCGGAGGAACCTGAACCGGTGGCGATGGCGGAACAGCGGGGCGTTGCGGCGGCGGCTGAACCGCAAAGGGCGGCGGGGCCGACGGTTGGGCCGGTATCTGGGCAGGAGGCTGCTGGCGCGGCGCGACAGGTGGAATGGCGGGCGGCGGCACGGGCGCAGGCGTCGTCTGCGCCGGCCTTTCGGGCGACATGTCGAAGGGCGAGGACTGCGCGAAAGCCCCGGTCGCAACGGCTCCCCACATCAGCACTGTCAGAGAATCCCGGATGGATTTGCGGCCGCTCATTTTACGGCTCCGACGGGTTTGACGCTCTTGGGAGCGGGCCGAAAGCCCCGGATCAGATAATAAAGGCCGCGCTGGGTTTGGAAGAGCGCTATCGCCAGAAAAATCGCCGTGCCGCGGATGAGGCCCGGGTTTTTCCGGCGCACGCGCTGGAATTCGCTCCATTGTTCGGAATTGGCGAAGATCAGGTCGGCGATCAGCCGGTGGTCGACGGCACGTTGCGGCGAAAAGGTGCAGCCGATCGAGACGAAGCCCTCGCCCTTTACCGTGCGCACCACGTTAACAGGCATGCTTTCCGGCACGCCTTCACTATGCGGCTTGACCTTCACGATGGCGGTGGCACCTTTTTCAATGCCTGTGGCGCCGTCGAAGAGATTGATCAGCAGGCCATGCACCGAGACATTGTCGATGGAAGCCGGCAGCCAGGCATCGCTGCCCTCGAGCTGGACCTCGCAGCGCCGCTTGACGGTGATGCGCCGCGACGCCGACTTGTCGCCGCGCTCGGAAACAACGCCGAGCGCGCAGCCCGCGAAGATGAGGTTGAGCAGGTTCCAGCCGCCGACAACGAGCGTGACATCCGCCTTGTAGGGCTCGCTGTAGATGCGCCATGCGGCAAAGGCCATCGCCACGACAAGCAGCGCGAAAATGACGAAGAACGGCCGGCTGATTTCCGAAAGCCGCGCCTCGGCAATGGATTCATCCTTTGCCGTTACCTTGAAGGTCGGCTTGCCCGGATTGAAGATCACCGAAACCACCGCTGGCAGCAGGTGAACCGTCTGCACATATTCGTAAAGTTCCGAAATCCATGGCCAGCGGAAGCTGCCGTAGAGATAGTTCTGCATCATCAGGTTCACGAGCATATAGGCCGCCGTATAGGCCAGGAACTCGCCGCCCGAGGCCACGAAAATCTGCAGGTCGAAAAACAGATAGAACAGCGGTGCGAACAGGAAGATGGTGCGCGGGAACGGGAACAACCAGAACAGCGTCGACGACATGTAGCAAAGACGCTGCGTAAACGAGAGACCACGCCGGAACAGGGGCTGACGGAAGATCAGGATCTGCATCATGCCCTGCGCCCAGCGGCTGCGCTGGCCGATGAAGCTCGTAAAGGTGGCGGGTTGCAACCCGGCAATCAGCGGCTTGTCGACATAGATACTGTTCCAGCCGCGCGAATGCAGCGCCAGCGCCGTTTCGCAATCTTCCGTGATGCTGACACCGCTGAAGCCTTCCGTCTCCTGCAACGCCTCGCGCCGCAGCACGGCGGCGGAACCGCAGAAGAAAGCGCCGTTCCATTTGTCGAGGCCGCGCTGAATGATGCCGTAGAACATCTCGTTTTCGCTCGGCATGGTCTCGAACGTGCGCAGGTTGCGCTCGATAGGATCGGGATTGACGAAGAAGTGTGGTGTCTGCACCAGAAAGAGCCGGGGATCCTCCTCGAAATAGCCCACCGTCTCCAGAAGAAAATCGCGGGCAGGCGCATGGTCGGCGTCAAACACCGTCACGAGTTCGCCGGTCGAGTGGGCAAGACCGTTATTGAGATTTCCGGCCTTGGCATGGACGTTGCGCTCGCGCGTCAGATACCGCACGTCGAGGTCCTCGCAGAGCTTTTTCAGCTCCTCGTGGCGGCGTTGCGCCGCCTGCGCCTCGACGATATTGCTGGCATTGCGCTTCTGCACGGAGCCGCCGTCGTCCAGCAGCCAGACGGTGAACCGATCGGCCGGATAGTCCATATTTTTAGCCGCCGCCAGCGTATTGGCGAGAAGTTCCGCATCTTCATTATAGCTCGGCACGAAGACATCGACCGTTGGCCGATATTCTGGAGAACCGGGCCTTGTCTTGCGCGACGGCAATGGCATCGACACGATGACGAGGCTGAGGCCCAGCATCACGACGCTGTACATTTCCGCCAGATAAAGCAGAAAGCCGGGAATGAAGTTTTCGAGCTGGTTGACGGGCGGCAATGTGCTGGTGGTGCGCCAGTAGACATAGCGCAGAACGACGGCCGTGCCGAAACCGAGCGCCACCAGTCGCCATGGCCCCTGCCCGTTAAAGCTTTTGATCGTCGCCAGAAGGATAAGCGAGATCGCGGTGGCGACCAGGTGCGTCTGCAGGCTGACCGGCATCGTGATGATGGCCAGAACGCAAAGCGATACAAGTAACCAGACAATGATTGTAATGGCCTTGCTCATCCAGAAACTTTCCGTTGTCTTCCCCACCCGGAGTTTCGGCCCGGAATCACCACGAATTGCACGTCTGCGCCGTCTTTCCCGCTGGCTCCGGCGATCATCTGCATCCCTGCACCGCCCCCGAACCGGACAGACATGAGGGCGAAGGAATGGATACCTGCGGAACCTGTGATGGCTGCTGCCCGCTTTCCATCACCCCGCCATCCATGCGCCTTCCCGTCATCACTGGCCTTGCCGGCTGGACGGGCGCCCCGGCCGAGGCCGGCGACGGAATACTGACTGCAGCAACGGGCGGCAGCGGCTGCGGTTCCGGCTGCACTGGCGCGACGGCCACGACGCGACGAACGGGCCGGGGCGGCACGCTGGCCGTCACGTCCCCACCACCCGGCCGCATCGGCACATCTTCCGCCTTCACGGGATAGACCGGATGACCCGGCCGGCCGAGATTTTTGTCAACCGCCTGCGGCGTGCCGTAGGGGTTCCAGCTTGGCGAAGCATAGGTGCCGGTGATCGTGTAATTATACATCACCGCCAGCAGCCGCTCGACGCTTGCGCCGGACTGGCAAAGGCGCAGTCGCACCTTGATGCGTCCGAGGTTGCGGAAATCCTGCCGCATGCTCTCCGGCGAGCGTATGTCCTGCCAGCCATAAAGACAGGTATCGTCGCCGCGCCCCTTGCCGGCGGCATAGGAAAAGGCGCCATAACCGTTCTGAAAGTAGTTTGCCGACATGGCGATGCTTTCGCCCGGAAATTCGGCGCGGATTTCACGGGCGACGGAGGATGCCCTAAAACCGGTGAAAGCCAGGGCGTCACCATCGGTATCGCCGGCCTGCTGCGGACCGAAAAACTCCGCCTTGATATAATTCTGCCCGGGCGTGGCGGCCTCGGA
Organism: Rhizobium sp. BR 250; assembly: GCF_047445855.1. Lineage (NCBI taxonomy): Bacteria > Pseudomonadati > Pseudomonadota > Alphaproteobacteria > Hyphomicrobiales > Rhizobiaceae > Rhizobium > Rhizobium sp. BR 250. Next base: position 1,635 of record NZ_JARWKW010000012.1, on the reverse strand, counting down.
GCGCAAGATGACCTGCTGCGCCACCGCGTTGGAATAGGTGCGGTTGACCACGGTGACGATTTCAGGACCGCCCGGCGGCGGAAAAACCAGCGCTTCGGACGGCGACAACATCTGCGCCCCCCCGAACGATCGAACGCCCGCGGGAGTATTGCAGCCCGAAAGAACCGCAATGGAGAACAGCAATGAAGTATAGGCAGAAAATCTCACTGCCTTGCGCCCCTTTATTTCCCCAACGCCGCCCAGGTTAAAAGGAGACCGAATCACTAATGACCAGACCATTGTTACGAAATACGTGAGGACTACGAATAAGCAATCTCAAATTTGCGTTGTAATTTCTGATACTTTGTGGCTTACGAATCATCTGCGCAGCAGTCCAGACTTGCACAATAATGGAACCATTCACGCCGCCATGGGTTGGCCCAGCGTAGGATCGATAATTTTTACGGTTGCAGCGCAATATGTCCCATGATCTATTTGCCTCCATAATTACGTATTTTTATTGGTCTATTTTTTCATTCCGCTTTAAAAACAGAGAGTTACCGGATGACTGTGCAATTTCCGAGCATCGCGCAGACGCTTGCCGAAGAGATCGCGGCCTTACGCAAATGGCTGGACAAGGACGCCCTGCCTTTGTGGTGGGAGGCAGGAGCGGCCCGCCCGGATGGCGGATTTTACGAGCGCCTCGGCCAGGATGCGAAACCGGTCTTTTCCGACGATCGCCGCGCCCGTGTGCAGCCGCGCCAGGCCTATTGTTTCGCCGCCGCCGGCCAGCATGGCTGGCAGGGGCCGTGGAAAGACGCACTCCTGCATGGCTTAAGCTGGTTCGAGAAGGTCTACCGCCTCGATAACGGCCTTTACGGCAACCTTGCCGACCAGACCGGCCGGCTGATCGATCCCTCCTTCGATCTCTACAATCAGGCTTTTGCGCTTTTCGTCTCCGCTCAGGCCGCCACGAGCCTGCCTGAGCGCCGGGACGAGATGCGTGGCCGGGCGCTCGATATTCTTGCGCTCCTTAAACGCGACTATAGGCACCCCCTCGCCGGCTTCGAGGAGGAAAACCCGCCGCGCGCACCGCTCTGCTCCAATCCACACATGCATCTTTTCGAGGCGATGCTGGCATGGGAAGAACAGGATCCGGATGGTCCGTGGTCGGCGCTGGCCGACGAGATCGCCGACCTGGCGCTCACCCGCTTCATCGATGGCGGCAATGGTGGCCTGCGCGAATTCTTCGGCCATGACTGGAAACCCTACGAGGCCGAGAAGGGCCGCATCATGGAGCCGGGCCACCAGTTCGAATGGGCCTGGCTTCTGGTGCGCTGGGGCAGCCTGCGCGGTAATAGCGAGGCGATTGAAAAGGCCAAGAGACTGTTCGAGATCGGCGAAGGGCATGGCATCTGCCCGCGCCGCAAGGTGGCGGTGATGAGCCTCTTTGACGATTTTTCGGTGCATGACGGGCTGGCGCGGCTGTGGCCGCAGACGGAATGGCTGAAGGCGGCGGTGCGGCTGGCGAGCGTCACGAATGGCGAGGAGCGGCAGCGTTACCTCACCTCCGGCCTTAGGGCCATCGGCGCGCTGCAGCCTTTCCTCGACACGCCGGTCAAGGGTCTGTGGTTCGACAAATGGCAAATGGCCGGC